>JAZDJY010000027.1:0-4380 GCA_043803615.1 Candidatus Aenigmatarchaeota archaeon
GGTCTTCATGATGCTGGACAGGACGGACGTAAAGAAGCCCTACCCGGCGTCCACCATACTCATCGCGCACAACAAGTTCCTGACCTTAATGGAGCTCACGAAGAGGAACATACCGGTCCCGGAGACGTGGATAACGGGCTCAAAGGAGGTCGCAGGAAAGATTGTTGACATGCAGAAGATGCCGATGATAATGAAGCTGCTTTCCGGCTTCGGAGGTGAAGGCGTCATGATAATGGATAGCAGGGCGGCCGCCAAGGCCACCATCCACACCATGCAGACCCTCCACCAGGAGGTGCTGATAGAAGAGTACCTGCCTAATCCCGGGGAGGACATAAGGGCGATAGTGGCAGGCGAGGACGTGATAGCATCCTTCAAGAGGATAGCCGCCCCGGGGAGCAAGAAGGCCAACATCCACCTCGGGGGCAGAGGCGTCGACTTCAAGCTCACGTCCGAGATGAAGGAGATGGCCATAAGCTCCGCAAGAGCCGTGGAAAGCAGGATATGCGCGGTGGACATGGTGGTAAGCAAGGACCGCCCCTACGTCATAGAGGTCAACATAAACCCGGGCCTCAGCGGCATAGAGAAGGCCACAGGCATCAACGTCGCAAAGAGGATGATAGACTACGTGAAAGGGGAAGTCAGAAGGTAGCAGTCAGCTCCATTCTCCGCAGGTTCCCTGGGAATATCTTTATAAAAGTTACTACTTTATAATAGTACATAGGGTTTTTATGACAGGAATAATCCCAGTCCCGGAGACGGATGTCGAGCGCAGCCTGTACGACAGGGGCAAGTCCCAGGGGAAGATGGCCGGATTCGAGGCGGGTCTCGACCGGTATAAGGTTGAGAATCTCATCAGGGGAGTGCCAAGCGAAAGGATATGGCCCGGCGATCCCAAGTGGACGGAGGAGGGAAAGAAGATTTTTGAGCTCTTGATTGGTTTCAGCCCGCAGGAATTCGACCGCATGGAGTCCCTTGGCAGCCCCGAGCACGAAAGAATACTTTACGAGCTGTTCGTAGTCGAAAGCGACTTGGACTGCAGCAAGTATATCACGGCGCCATACATCCGCAAGAAGGAAAGCGAGATAAAGAGGAACATCATATGGGGAACAAAGGGACACGAGGAAAATATGTTCGTAGGAAAGGAAATGATAAACCGGACGGGAACGCCTTTCAAGCCCATGAACAGGGTTTACACCAATATCTGCGCGACAGGTAATGTATGGGTGCCTAGACTAAGGATTACCGATGGAGTGGAACCCGCCAATTACCGGAACATGCTTGAGGCCGAAAAAACGTCTTACAGGTTCGGGGATGTTAACCAAAAACACATCGCGCTCGCGCTCGAGGGCGCCCAGAAGGGTTTTGGCCAGTACTAGATTTTTCTTCGGGCTTATAACACATAGCAAAAACCTTTTTTAACTATATGCCGATAGGCTTATTCGTGGTCTGATGCCGCTTTGCATACTGGGAAAGGAGAAGACGGAGACCAACCTCGCGCTCCTGCACGAAGCCAAGAAAAGGTTCGGCTCGGTCTTTTTCGTCCCGATAGATGGCATTGGCATTGGCCTAGGCAAAAGCTTCTCGATAACCTACAGGACCTCAGACCTGCTCAAGTTCGGGGCGGTGTTTGCCAGGGTTCCCCAGCAGTCGTACTCGTACGCCTACCAGCTGCTCTCGCTCTTCCAGAGGGAGACCTACATGCCTGTCCCGCCGCTTGCCTTCCTGCTCGCAACGGAAAGGTTCTTCCTTCTGACCACGCTTAGGAAAAGGGGAATAAAGACCATAAACCTGCACATGGTGAGTTCAGTAAAGGCAGGGAAGAGGATGCTCCACTCATTCGATTTGCCGCTCGTCATAAGGGTCCCCGCCCAGAAGACGGGCGTCACGGTGAACAGCCGGATGGAGGCAAGAAGCATCCTCGAGGCGCTCGGGTCCCTGAAGCAGCCGGCCCTCATAGAGGACTCCGTGAAAGGCGTCGTGTCGGCCTACGTCGCAAGGCCGGAAGTCGTGGCGGCGGTAAGGAAGGTGACAAAAGACGAGGACCCTGTGTTTGGCGAGGGTTCGTACAAGCCCCACAGGCTCAGCGCGGAGGCAAGGGACCTTGCGCTCAGGACGGCGGAGGCGCTCGACACCGACGCGCTCCGGGTGGACATGACACTGCGGGGTGGCGCAAGGGTCGTCAACGTCGAGCTCAATCCCAACCTCGTCGCCCCGAGCAGGGCCACCGGGATAAACATACCGGCCCGCGTGATGGAAAACGTCTACAGGAACTATATGCTGCATGAAGAAAAGCCTGCGCTCCTGAAATTCTTCGAGGACGCAAAGTCCGCGGTAAAGGACATGTTCATGGAGAAATGACGGGCGGCCCCGGGAGAAGAGATTCGCACGTCCTTAAAAAATAATCAATAAAGCGGGGTGGGCTGCAAGTTATTATAATGATGAAAATAAACCGGGGATTCGTTTCCATGGAGACCCCCGGCGGAGCCGATGACATCGTCTGGGTCGTGCCCCACTCCGGTCCGGCACTCGAAACGCCGACGTCCCGGGACGACAACGCCGACACCGTGGCAAGCCTGTGCTGGATGAAGACCGGCGGCAAACTCCTCATATCAACGCTGCCGAGGAAGAGGGCGCTGGGGATAGACTTCAACAGGGACCCGCCGCCCGCTGGAAAGGCCATGAAATACTACGAGATGTTCCAGAACAACGCCGACCCCGAGGCCATGCAGCAGTACAGGGAGATGTACGCGTGGGTGGCAGGCGACCGCGCAGACCACGTCGCAAGGCTGAAGATTTACAATGACTTCTGGGATGAGATAAGGAACGCCGGAAGCACCGTCGTCTTCGTCCATCGGAAGTTTACGAGGATGAAGAACTTCCCAAGCATCATGGACGTGATATCCTACCGGAACTTTGGCTCGAGCAAGGGCCTGCTCTCAAAGACCGTGGGGGAGGCAAACAGGAAATATTCCGGCCTCCTTGCATCGCTTGCGAGGCCCTACAAGAAGGCCATAATGCTGGAGCAGCAGAGGGTCGTGCAGAGGATAGTCGACGTCTTTGGGAAACTGGATCTTGACAAGATGGACGCGGAGTACAGGAAGAACATCCTCGATGACATCAGGGTCATAAAGAAGTACGCCGACCCCGAAATCGCCCGCAAGCTTGAGCGCAGGCTCACCCCGTCGCTCATGATGAAGGGTGTGAAATCCGCCCTGCGCAATTCCGGGCCGGAGATAACGATAGAGTCCATATTCTCCGGAGACAAGGCGCTCTCCCAGGTGAGGAGCATTTGTAGGGAGAAGAACGTCCTGTGCATAGAGTCCAACGCCTTCATAAACTACTGGTACCCAAACGAGACTTCGAGCATGATAATCGACGTGATAAACGAGATAAAGTCGGTGAGGAAGATAACAAGCTACCTGACCGAGAAGCAGGCCAGGCGGGAGCTGGAGTGCGGGCTTGCCGCAGCGGCCGAAAAGCAGGATGAAACCAATTTAACGGCGCTGGCTCAATAAAATCTAATGATGCGCGTAAGGGACTTTTCCCCGGGTGACATCGATACAATCTGCCTCTTCAAGGAAAAGAGCGTCAGGAAGAACATGCCTGGCTGCCGGCTCGACATGGCGTTCTTCAGGAGGCTTCTCCTAAAGGACGTGTCCGGGAACCCTCAGCACGTCAAGGTCGCAGAGGAAGCAGGAAGGATCGTGGGATACGTCTGGTTTAAAGAAGTGGAAAGCGACATCGGGAAGTTTGGAAGGATAGAGCACATCTTCGTCGAGCCAAAGCTGAGGGGTAAGGGCATCGCAAAGAGCCTCATGAGGGAAGTGGAAAAATACGTCAGGTCCGCAGGCATCGGAAGCATTAAGCTTACCGTGCTGAAGGAAAACTCAGAAGCCATAACGCTTTACGAGGAGATCGGATACGCGGCGATAGGCCTCAAAATGGAAAAGCGCCTGTAGACCGGCAAAAATGGGAGCGGGACGTTCATCCCTTCTTTCCCTTGTGCGCAAGGCCTCTTGACTTCTTGCCTGCCGAGGTGAGGCCACGAAACGCCCTTCCCCTGCCTGCGGTGACCATGCGCGCGGTCTTCTTGTCCGCGAGCACGGCCGGGTGGCTCCTGTCCGCGAGGATGACCTCGTACCACACGCTCTTGCCGTCCTCGCCCACCCAGTAAGAATTAAGGACTTCCATGTTCCTAAACTTGGTCGCGGCCTTTTCCTCGGCCACCTGCTTCTTGGGCTTGTTGAGCGTAAAGAACCTTCCGGCCCTCCTCGGCCTCCTGCCGCCCGCAAAATCCGGTATCTTGCTCGTGCCCCTGCCGACACGGACCCTTGCCACGGCAAAGCCCTGCTTTGCCTTGTAGCCCAGGCTCCTTGCCCT
>JAZDJY010000028.1:0-2623 GCA_043803615.1 Candidatus Aenigmatarchaeota archaeon
CCCTATCTGGTACGCTTCTCCATAAGACAGGCGCTGGACCTTGGCCTTGGGGGACAGCTGCTTGATTGCCTGCAGGTCCTCGGGCATGCTCTTGCAGGCAGGCATCTTCTCGGCGCTCACAATGTTCGGGGCTCTGTAACAGCCATTCGGCGCCCATACCATTACCGGATTTGCATCGTCCGTAATGTCCACGTAGTTCCGGCCGCCGATGCAAAATACCGGATACGGGCAAGGGGTTCCTGCTGCCATGAGCATCACTTATCACTACTATTCAGCAGTAAGCTTTATAATCAGTACACATGGGTCGGCGCCCGTGCGCGCAGGCCGATGAACCAGCCGGAGGATTAACTACTGCTTTCCTTCTCCCCTTCGTCTTCCTCCGCAGCATCTTCCTGTTCACTTTCTTCCTTCTCTTCTTTTCCGTTCTTCTCCTTTTTCTGCTGTTCTCCTGCATCCTTTTTTTTGTTAACCTCTTTTGCGTCCTTTGGGATCTCGAACTTGTATATCTGGTAGCGGGCGTAGAGGAATGCCCGGAAGGCGAGGAAGACTATGAGCAGGTCCACGAGGAGGACGAGTATGTTAGCGTAGATGAAGCCGTCCGCATTCTTCCAGTACAGGTAGGCGAAGGGGAAGCCGAAGACGAAGTCCCACTGGGCGAAGTCCGGCATGCTCGCCCAGATGTTTATGACTTGGGAGGCGCAGAAGATGGTGATGAGGATGACCCAGAACCTGTGCCTCTCGAACAGGAACTCCTTGAGCTTGGCAGGGGAAAACTCGAATTTTGGCAGCTTAATCATATAATGCTTTTAGCCGCACCATCCCTTTAAATGAGAGGCTGCCGTGAGGGCTTTCGCCATGCCCGCAAAAAAAGTTTAAATAGGAAAAACCACTTAAATAGTGCAGGGCTCAAAAAATTATGCCGAGTGAAGTGACAGGCAAAACGAAAGGATTTCTCAACGCTGCCCTTGCGCTTGAAGACGGTTCTGTCTGGAAGGGCCGCGGCTTCGGAAAGCCGGGCGCCCTGGTGACAGGCGAGGTCGTGTTCAACACGGGCATGATGGGCTACACGCAATCCGTGACCGACCCGTCGTATACCGGGCAGATACTCTGCCAGACCTATCCGCTCGTTGGAAACTACGGCGTGTGCCGCGAGGAGTTCGAATCGCCTTCTCCCAAGATAACGGGTTATGTGGTGGCCGAGGCCTGCGAAAGACCCTCGCACCACACATCCGAAATGTCGCTACACGAGTGGCTCAGGGCCGCAGGTGTGCCGGGCATACAGGGCATAGACACGAGGGAGCTTACAAAAATCCTGCGGATGAGGGGCACGATGCTCGGGGCGCTTCAGGTGTCCGAAAATGGCATAGATGAAGGAAAGCTGCTCGCCGCCGCAAAGGGCGCGCAGGACCCGAGCGGAAGGGACCTGGTGTCTGAAGTGACGATAAAAGTGCCGATTACTTACTCAAGCTCCGGAAGCGGCGTGGGGCCGAAGGTGGTGGTGATAGACTGTGGAATGAAGGAGGGCATCGCCCAGTCGCTGCTTTCCAGGGGGATGGACGTGACGAGGGTTCCTGCGTCGTACAAGGCCGATGCCATAATGAAGCTCTCTCCCCGCGGGGTGGTGGTGAGCAATGGTCCCGGAGACCCAAAGAAAGCAGGCTACGTCGCAAAGACCATCTCCTCGCTGCTCGAGTACAGAGTGCCAATCATGGGCATATGCCTGGGAAACCAGCTGCTTGGCCGCGCGCTCGGCTGCGACACCTATAAGCTCAAGTTCGGCCACAGGGGGCAGAACCATCCGGTGATGGACAAGGCGACCGGCATGTGCTACATTACGAGCCAGAACCACGGCTTTGCCATAAGCCCGGATTCGGTGGATGACAAGGACGTGAGGGTGAGCTTCGTAAACGTCAACGACGGGACGGTCGAGGGCATAGAGCACAGGAAGCTGCCGGCGTTCGCTGTGCAGTTCCATCCCGAGGCAAGGCCCGGGCCGGTCGACACGGGGTTCCTGTTCGACAAATTCGCAAGGATGATGGAGAGGGAGAAGCAAGGGAATGCGTTCCCAGCATTCCCACTGCGCAACAGGGGAGGAAAGCATGCCAAGGGATGAGAGCATCAGGAAGGTCCTGCTGATAGGCTCCGGCGGCATAAGGATAGGACAGGCCGCCGAGTTCGACTACAGCGGCTCCCAGGCGCTCAAGGCGCTGCGCGAGGAGGGCATAGAGACCGTGCTCATCAATCCCAACGTTGCCACCATCCAGACGTCCCACGACCTTGCAGACAAGGTGTACCTGGAGCCGATAACCCTTGAGTTCATGAAAAAAATCATCGCAAAGGAGAGGCCGGATGGCATACTGCTGGGCTTCGGCGGGCAGACCGCGCTCAACATGGGCGTGACGCTAGAGGAGAAGGGCGTGCTGAAGAAGTACGGCGTGCGGGTGCTGGGCACGCAGGTCGATGCGATAGTCAAGACCGAGGACCGGGAGAAGTTCAAGCAGGCGGTCGAAGCCGCAGGGGGATTCGTAGCGCAAAGCACGTCGTGCTGCAGCATCGAGGATTCGAGGAAAGCCGCGTCCGAGATTGGATATCCCGTCATCGTTCGGCCCGCCTACATACTCGG
>JAZDJY010000029.1:0-2185 GCA_043803615.1 Candidatus Aenigmatarchaeota archaeon
CGCCGGCAAGGCTACCGACGGGCCGGAAGGCCAGGCCAAGATGGTCACGGTGGCCAACACCAGGGTCATAGGCTATCGGAACCCGCGCGGCTTCCTAGTCGTTCCCAGCTCCCCGTTCTCCCCGGGAACCGGGGTCTTCCCGGCAACCGACGACCAGATAAAGAGCGCCCTTGGCCTTCCTAACGAGGGCCTCTACATAGGGCTCCTGGACAGGTACAACATAAAGGTCAACCTCCCGGTCAAGCACCTGATTTCAAAGCACGTCGCAATCCTTGCCAAGACCGGCGCCGGCAAGAGCTACATGGCCGGCGTCATCCTCGAAGAGTTCGCTGAAAAGGACATACCGATAGTAGTCCTGGACCCCCACGGCGAGTACTCGTCCCTTGCACGGGAAAACGACGAGGCAAAGGAGCTCAAGTTCATGGAGAAGTTCGACATAAAGCCCAAGTCCTACGCAAGCCAACTAAGGCGCTTCTGCATAGAGGATGGGTCCCTGCGGCTCACTTCCAGGCTCACCGCCGAGGAGCTTTTCGAATGCCTGCCGGTGAAGGCATCGGGCACCCAGAAGGGACTCATATATTCGGCCATGAGGAACCTGGGCGGGAAGGACTACACATTAAAGGACATGATAAACGAGATAAGCACGCTCCCGTCGCAGTCCAAGTGGAACCTGATATCGGCGCTAGAGTTTCTGGACAACACCAAGCTCTTCTCGAAGAATCCCACGCTTCCGACCGAGCTTGTAAAGACCGGCCAGATATCCATAGTCGACATGAAGTTTGCGAGGCCCGAGATACAGCACACGATAGCCTACAAGATAACCGAGGAGCTCTTCAACGCAAGGAAGGCCGGCACGATACCCGGCTTCTTCCTCGTCCTCGAGGAGGCCCACACCTTCTGCCCCGAGAGGGGCTTTGGCGAGGTCCCGTCCTCGAGGGTGATAAGGACTATAGCATCCGAAGGCCGCAAGTTCGGACTCTCCCTCTGCGTCATAACCCAGAGGCCTGCAAGGATAGACAAGAACGTGCTTTCGCAGTGCAACACCCAGGTGATAATGAAGGTGACGAATCCCAACGACCTCAAAGCCATAACGGACTCCGCCGAGGGCATAACGCCCGGCATGAGGGAGGAGATAAGGGACCTTCCGGTAGGAAGCGCGATAGTGGTCGGGGTAGCCGAGCATCCCATCCTTGCGGAGATACGCGTGAGGAGGAGCAAGCACGGCGGAGAGGCCCCGATAGTCCAGCAGAAGCCCGCCACGACCACGGTGAGGAACGTGGCCTTCCAGCCCAAGATATCGCTTGAGGATGCTGAGGCGCAGTTCAAGGGCGTGGACTCCTTCACCCAGATACACTATCCCGTGTGGCGCGTCAAGGGAACGGACCAGAAGGGAGGTATTGTCGAGGTCCACGTCGACGGCCTGCTCGGCGAGATAATGTACGGAAGCGACACCGGCATGCTCCGGACGGCGGGCATTAACAGCCTCGCAACGCTTTCCTCGGTGGAAAGGCAGATAATCGCCACCCTTTCAAGCACCCAGGGCGCAACGCTGGACAAGATATCGTCGGCCGTCCGGCTCATGTCCCACGACACCCAGCGGATGCTGAAACTCCTCATGAGCAAGGGCCTGGTCGCATCCGACGGCTACATGTTCAGGCCCGCAAAAATCAAGCTTCCCGGGGACATACTCAAGCGCGGCATCCAGGCGGACGCAACGGAGGCAGACCTCGGGGGCAAAATCATCAGTTTCACCGTGCCAAAGGAGACGGCCGAGAAGATTGCAAGCCTCTTTGGCGTCTCGGCCGAATCGTCCCAGGTAATCTACTACCCCTACTGGCTCCTCGTCTACAGCAACAAGAAGGCGCTCGTCGACGGCCTGACCATGAAGGTGGACGTCACGGCAACAAAAGAAGTCATCGGCATGATAAAGTAGGAGCGCAGGAGCGAGGGACTGTAAGCAGGGAGTCGCGAGCAGGAGGACGCATCCGTTCCGGCAGATTTATTAAAGATACGTGGCAATTGCTTATAGCAAACTAACAAACGCCTCGATGGCTCAGCCCGGTTAGAGCACCGCGCTCATAGGCAACGCTTCATGAGCGTTGAGAAAGCCTTCATATAAGGTTTTCGATGATATCTGGGATACGCGGGGGTCGCGAGTTCAAATCTCGCTCGAGGCATAAAGGAC
>JAZDJY010000030.1:0-3237 GCA_043803615.1 Candidatus Aenigmatarchaeota archaeon
AACCGTTCAGGACGCAGCCGACCTGTTGAACAAGAAGGGGATAAAAAAGATGCCGATAATAGATAAGGGGAAGCTTGTCGGTATTGTGACAATGACGGATTTGATAAAATCGATGATGGAAATCGACGAAGAGCATGCAGAGAAGCTGAGAGGTGTTTGTGAGGAGCTGCAAAAGACAAAGCTGAGGCTTCAGGTCAAATTGAATGAACTTGAAAGGAAGAAATAAACGATAGGAATCTAAACTGAATACGGGGGCTGGCCATAAGGATTATATCTATTTCTGACTTCACCGTTAAAGCAACGGGGCATGTTTTTAAGTAGCCAGCACAAAATACTCTTATGAAAGCTGGCTCCAGAAAAATACTCGAGACCGTAATCGATTCCGAAGCGAAGAAAAGGAGGAGTGAAAAAGACAAAGGCATGGTATAAAAGACAGAAATAGAAGGATGTATTATGGCAGACGCTGCAAAACTTGTCGAGGGGGGACTTAAGGAGGGCAAGATACTACTCCTTTCGGTAGGCAGCAAGGACTACAGGGAAGCGATGAAGAGCGTCGTCGAATTCTCGGCCAGGAAAATAGGCAGGGTCTGCTACGTCACGCTAAACGACCCGTATGAAAGCATAACGCAGAAGCTCGGGGAGGCCGCCGAAAATATCCTTTTCATAGACTGCGTCACGAGCACGATAAAGCCCCCGGCGCCAAAAAAAGGCGTCATGTTCGTTTCCTCGCCGAGGGCGTTCACCGAGATATCGCTAGCCGTGAAAAAGGCCATAAAGGAGGAGAAGGTGGACCTTGTCGTGCTGGACTCGATATCGGCGCTCATGGTATATGAGAAGTCCGTGGGTGTCCTGAAGTTCATACACAGCCTGATACTGACATGCAGGGAGGGCAACATGAGCATCATATTCGTTATACTGAAGGAAGACGTGGACGTTTCCATGCTCAAGGACCTTACCATGTTCGTCGACAAGGTTGTCGAGCTGGCCTGAAATGAAAGCACGCCCAAGCCCGGCGAAAGAAATTCGTGAAAAAGACTGTGAGGAAAATCCGGGTGCCTCTAGCCGGTCATCTTCCTGACTCTCGCGACGAGGTCGTCGTTGTCGAAAGGCTTCATTATGTAATCGAGGACCTTCATGTCTTTTAGCTTGCCCTTCCCGGCCTCGGAGAATTTGGCGACCGTGACGAAAGCGACCTTCAGGCCCTTGGTCTTTGGGTCCTTCCTTATCTTTTCGCAGGCCTCCCTGCCGCTCATGCCGGGCATCATCATGTCCAGGAGAACCAGGTCGGGCCTCAGCGTCTTAAGCTTCTCGAGGCACCTTTCTCCGCTGTCTGCCGTCGCCACTTCGTAGCCCGCCGCTTCGAGTACGGCCCTCACCAGTTCAAGGATGTTCTCCTCGTCGTCTACGACCAGCACCTTCTTCTTTGGCATACTTAATTATTTCTCCCGGCCTTTAATATTCCTTGTCATGTCAATCTTGCGGTCGGCGAAGAGCTCCAGGTCCTTTTCCAGGTCCCCGGCGCCGTGGATTCCCGAAGCGCCTTCCTTCAGCACTATGAAAAGCTTCTTTGCGTTCTCCTGCTTCTTCTCGGAGACTAGCATGTTAGTGAAATGCACTATCGAGGACGTCTGCTGGTATATGAGCATCGTCGTTATGGTGTCGAATATTATGGTGCTGCAGTCGTGCTTCTCTACCGCTTCTATTATGGCAAGCCTTATCTGTTCCAGGTCGGAGGGGGAGGTTATGAATATGCAGTTCTGGACCGGCTGCGGGATCTTGTAGTGGGAACTGAGGCCGTCTATGAAGAAGAACTTGTCAGTCTCCGTCCCCATGGCCGAGAGGTCCTCCATGACATCCGTGTATGGCTTGCTCATGCATATGTAGCATATGTGCGTATGCGTCTTTTCAACGGACCTTATGAGGTCCTCCAAGCTTCTTGCGTACTGGGCCTCGTCAATCAGCACGAGAACGAAGCTGTCCTGGCTTATGCCACTCAGCACGCTTTTTTGCATCATACCACCAATACTTATTGGGAAAACTGCTTATAAGCTTTGTTTAGACATAGTTTTTTGGAGCTTTTGTTTAATGAAAAGTCAAAAACATTTAAATAAAAATCCGAAAGATTAAAACATGTCTTCTATTTGCAAAATCCACGACACGACGCTCAGGGACGGGGAGCAGATGGCCGGAGTGGCGATGGACTTCAACGGCAAGATGAGGCTTGCCGGGAAGATAATGGAGTTTGGAGTGGGGCTAATCGACATCATGCCCGCCGTTTCAGACGAGGAGGCGAGGGTGACAAAGGAGCTCACGGGCATGTTCGGGGAGAGGGTTTCGGCAACGTGCCGGGCGAAAGCCTGCGACATAGACGCCGCGATAGGCGCCGGCGCCTCCAGGGTGACCATATTCTCCCCGCTCTCCGACCTGCACATAAAGGAGAAGCTGGGAATAGACAGAAACGAGAACCTGAGGAGGAGTTCCGAGATGATAGACTACGCGAGGTCGCGCGGCCTGCGGGTCGACTTCGCAGGCGAGGATGCGACCAGGGCCGATTCCGGGTACCTTATGGGTTTCCTGCGGGAGATACAGGGAAGGATTGGCGTGTTTTTTGCAGCGGACACCGTGGGCTGCCTTACGCCGAAATCCTCGGGGGACCTGATAAGGCGCCTCAAGAAGGAGTTTTCCTGTAAGATTGGGCTGCACGCCCACAACGACTTTGGCATGGCCACGGCCAACACGGTCGAGGCGGCGCTCGCCGGGGCCGATTACCTTTCCGGGACCTTCACGGGAATCGGGGAGAGAGCAGGGAATGCCGCAATAGAGGAGGTGTGCACCTCTCTTTTGTATCTGCACGGCGTGGACCTTAACGTCCGGCTCGGGATGCTAAAGGAAATATGCGATGCCGTGCAGGAAGTCTCGGGCGTCGCCGTCCAGATGCACAAGCCCGTCATAGGTAAGAACGCGTTCGCCCACGAGTCCGGAATCCACGTGGACGGCGTGCTGAAGAACCCAAAGACTTACGAGCCCTTTGAGCCCGAGTCCGTGGGACAGAAGAGAAGCATCCGCCTGGGAAAGCACAGCGGGTTGAGTTCGGTGATGAAGATCATGGGCGGGGAAGGTAAGGGACTGGAGCGCGACGAGGCAGTCGCCATCCTCAGTGAGATAAAGAAGTCTTATGAGATTGGAACGGGAAGGCTTCCGAAAGGAAAGTACGCCTGTGCTCCATCTCCTGTCAAT
>JAZDJY010000031.1:0-7002 GCA_043803615.1 Candidatus Aenigmatarchaeota archaeon
ATTGATAGCCGCACCAGAGCTGGGTGCGGGATTGGACCAGGGACAAATCCAGAGGATTAGCATGAACGATTACCTGTCCTATTGGGAATCCTACAAGGACGTCGTCTACGTCGAGGATGACTACGAACTGGCCCTGATGGCATCGACCTATGCTTCCCTCCTTAACGCCCCGCTGGTCATCGAAGGAAGCACCCTCGACGAAGATTTAGTGTTTGCGGGGAAAAACGTCACCTGCGTGGGGGACGTCCCTAGACCTTGCAATCAACAGTATGACTTGGGACAGCTGCAAATGAAATATGTCAATGAAACAGGCACGGACAAGATGGTACTGGTCAACCCGGACGACCTTGACATGAAAGTCGAGGAGGAATTCCAGCCGGAGAAATCTGCCGGGAAGTTCTATGAGCTTTACGGTGGGACTTCCCTTGCCTCGCCCATCATTGCGGGAGCGAAGCACGAGGTCATCGTCAGCACGACTGCGACGGACTATCTGGTCATTGATGGTTTCATCCAGGAACGGGTCAATACATTGATGCCGTGGATAATCAACAATTCCGGAGGGGTTCGGGACGGGAGTTATTACATCTATGGATATTTGACGGTCTTTGGCGCCCCGAACGCAATTCCCGTGAAAAAATTCAGTTATAAATATTCGGGATACAATTTTTCCATTGCCCTAGACCAGAACCAGTACGGCGACATCTTCCTCGGGGACATGCTCCCCGACATGGCCGTCGGAAGGATTCAGGGAATGACCCTCTCGGACGTTTCGGGCTATCTTGCGAGGGACCTGTTCTACGACGAGATTGGGAGGACGAACAGGATCCAGTTCATGGCAAAATCCATCTATTCCATGGAATACATCGCAAATGCCTGGACTGGCTACTTTGACGTAGCAGGATACGACGCCAGCTGCAGCCTGGGCGACACGGTATACGTTCCTCCTGCCGGAGGCTGCGATCTCGATACAACTCTCTTGACCTGGCCGGACCTCTGGAATGACAGGGACGTTGTCTCCTTCATGGACCATGGAGGCCCTTATGCGGCGGGGATTCAGTCTTCAGTCATTCCCGACTTGGCGAATTCTGTCGTGCTTGCGGATGCCTGCCTCACTTGCACAGTTTACGACGCAAGGTCCTTTTGCAACAAAGCCATAAGAAAGGGGAGTCTGGGATTCATGGGAGCCGTGAGTTATGCGTGGTCGGAAGATAGTACCCATAAAAGGGTACTGGAGGGCATCTACAATTTTAATGTGACAAAGGGGGAATCATCTTTGGCATTGGGACAATCGTTCTCAAAAGCTTATACTTATTACACATATTATATGGATACCTTGCTGGGAGACCCAACACTTAATTTGGACCCTGACTATAGTTTAAACAGGACGGGGGGATTGTAATGAATGCACTGGAAAAGACCGCCTTTGTGCTTTTCGCGCTGGCCTTGCTTGCGAGCCCGGCCGATGCCGTCCCGAGCATCGATATCAGCGTGGAGCCGGTTTTTCATGAAGGAGACACTATTGCTTTTTCCTACGTGCTCGTTTCCCAGCAGGATGAATCCATAAAATACCTGGCGAATGTGGATTGCGCAGGTTCGCCCGGAGCCCTGCTGGAACTGCAGGAACTGGATTTGAAGGCCAATGAACCGTTTGCCGGGGAATACGTCTACGGCATCGCCGGGGAAGACGCAAAAAGCGGGCGATGCTTTGCTTCGGTTTCCATCATTGAGCCGTATGAGCTGGAAGTCACGGAACCTTTCGAAGTCGTTACACCGCTGGAATTTTCCTTTGATGTCTCGTTCTGCAAAACCTCTTCATGCGCGCAGGAATCGAAAGTCTTCGTCCTGGGTGAAGACGTCTACGTGCGGTATGCCTCGGGAGCCGAGAATCCCTCGGTTGAGGCAACGCTGACCCTGCCGGACAAGACGTCCCGGCAGCTTTCCCTACCCGCGACAGTTAGAGTAGAGCAGGTTGGAACTTACGAACTTGTCGCCACCGCTTCCAAGGAAGGGTACAGGACCGCTACGGAGAGCTTGCAATTCGGTGTGATTGAATCCGAAGCGGATATCCCTTACACCGGGACCGGTCATGGGGACTCCGGCGGGGAAGATACGGAGCTGGATCTGGGTTACGTGCTTTTGGCGGCCGCAGTCGCAGCCGTACTGGCCGTCGTGATTGGCATCTTCTTCTTTTACAGGCGGGGACGAAAACCCAAAGCCGCCTGAAAATCAGGACTCCGGGCCTTCGCCCAAGACCGCCTATGCAGCTAATGGAGGCTTCAATCTATTTCATTGCTCCAAGGTCCCTTTTTAAAACATTCTCCGAATGGTCTATTTGTCAATATCATGGTTTGGCACATGTCCAGAAAGAAATCCCCGGCCGCAGCGGCAATCTTCATGATTTTGGCAGTTGCCATGCTGTCTGCCGCGGGGCTTTATCCGCTGGTTTTTGCGGAAGGAGACAATGCCTGCATGAAGGCCGACGTGGACGGAAACTCCGTCGTGAACATATTCGACCTTGCCAAGGTGGGCAAGGCTTTCGGGGCCCTTCCGGGCGACGTCTACTGGAACCCGGACGCTGACATCGACGAAGATGGGCAAATCGGCATAATGGACCTGACCATCATGGGACATTATTACGGAACCACGTGCTCCACGGACACCCAGGAGGCATGCGACGGGATTGACAACGACGGAGACGGTGCCGTGGACGAAGACTACAACCTCAGCAGCGATAACAGCAACTGCGGGGCCTGCGGCAACGCCTGCGGCGAAGGGGAATCCTGCTCGAATGGGGCATGCATAATACTGATATCATCAAACGAGAAGGACGCGTCCAAGTATGCCGGAAAGGAAGCGTTCCTTGTCTCAGACTCGGACTGGAAGGATGTCCTGCAGTTCGTGCCCCTGACCACGTGGACGCAGCAGGAAGGGGACGATTCCAATTGCCAGAGAGGCCACGGGACCGCCGATGGCGTCTGCGTCTACCCGACCCTCATCTTCCATGAGGAAGCTGGCCAGAGGTTCGTCGACCTGGCGGCCGGGGCGGTGGTCACAGCCTCTTCGAACGTTTCATATGGCCCTGCCTCTTATGCGCTCGATAATAATATACTGACGGAATGGAACAGCGGAAGCAACGCACAGGGCTACCTGAAGCTGGACTTCGGGGAGGTGAAGCAGTTCAACCGGGCGGACATCTTTGAGAGTACCGAACCTTATTTTTTGAGCATAGAAGTGTCCGAAGACGATGCTGTATACCAGCAAATAGTCGTGAACCGCACCCTCGTCCCGGGCGAGAACTACGCGGTCGTCCGGAATCCCATAGAGTTCAGTCCTGTCAGCGCAAGGTATGTGAAGTTCGTCCTCTCTGACAATCCGGCGCAGCGGACTTACCCCAACTGGAAGACGATATCGGAGATAAAGATTTATGGGGAGGAAAAGGTCGATTACACGTCCTTCGATGCCGATTCCATAATCCATTTCCTGCAGCAGTATGATGCGGGAAGGCTCACGATTTCCGGGAACATCCCGCAGGAGCTGGACAATCTATTGATAGCCGCACCAGAGCTGGGTGCGGGATTGGACCAGGGACAAATCCAGAGGATTAGCGTAAACGATTACCTGTCCCATTGGGAATCTTATAAGGACGTCGTTTACGTAGAGGACGACTATGAACTGGCCCTGATGGCTTCAACCTATGCTTCCCTCCTTAATGCCCCCCTAGTCATCGAAGGAAGCAGCTTGGACGCAGATCCGGTGTTCGCAGGGAAAAACGTCACCTGTGTGGGGGACGTCCAGAGGACGTGCGACCAGCAGTATGGCCTGGAGGAACTGCAGGAAAGGTACGTCAATGAGACAGGCACGGACAAGATGATGCTGGTCAACCCGGACGACCTTGACATGAAAGTCGAAGAAGAATTCCAGCCGGAGAAATCCGCGGAGAAGTTCTATGAACTGTATGGAAAGACCTCGCTTGCCTCACCAATCCTCGCTAGCGCAAAGCACGAAGTCATCGTCAGCACGACGGCGACGGACTATCAGGTCATTGACGGTTTCATCCAGGAGAGGGTCAATACGCTGATGCCGTGGATAATCAACAATTCGGAGGGAATCAACGTAGAGCATTATTACCCTTTTTACAATTACACTATCTACGGGTATCTGACGGCCTTTGGCGCCCCGAACGCCATTCCTGCAAAAAAATACAGTTACACCGACCCGTCGTGCAAATGTAATTTGTCCATTGCACTGGACCAATACATGTACGGGGATATCTTCCGTTCTGACTCGCACCCTGACATGGCCGTCGGAAGGATACAGGGAATCACCCTTTCGGACGTCTCGGGCTATCTTGCAAGGGACCTGTTCTACGACGAGATTGGGAGGACGAACAGGATCCAGTTCATGGCAAAATCCATCTATTCCATGGAATACATCGCAAATGCCTGGACTGGCTACTTTGACGCCGCAGGATACGATGCCTCCTGTAGCCTCGGCGACACGGTATACGTTCCTCCCGAGGGAGGCTGCGATGTCGATGCCACTCTCTTGACCTGGCCGGACCTCTGGAAGGATAGTGACGTCGTCTCCTTCATGGACCACGGTGGTCCTTATGCGGCGGGAATTAAATCATCAGACATCCCCGATTTGTCAGGTACAATCGTATTTGCAGATGCCTGCTCGACTTGCTCGGTTTATGACGGAAAGTCCTTTTGCAACAACGCCATGAGGAAGGGAAGCCTTGGATACATGGGAGCCGTGAGCAGTGCATATGCATGGAATGGCTTTAGAGTGGCACTGGAAGGCATATACAATTTTAATGTGACAAAGGGGGAATCATCCCGGACGCTGGGGCAGTCGTTTTCGAAAGCCTATTCCCATATGAACTATTACATGATGACCCTGCTTGGAGACCCCACGCTTAACCTGGACCCTGACTACAGTTTAAACAGAAGGTGGGGATTGTCGGTATAAGAGCTGGATTACCATGACTGCGCTGGCCCGCCGGGAGCCGTGCAGGAACTGGCCCGGATGGCTGCAGCCATTTTTAAGCCCCGGCCCATATCAATAGCAGGTCGTTGCCATGCGCTTCTACTTCAGCAGGATAGAGACAAGGGACATCCTCATCTCGGTAGCCGTGCTCTGCTTCGTGTTCGCATATCCCGAGTTCCTGAACGAGCCCGCGTTCCTACTCACGTCGTTCCTTGCAGTGGGGATAGCGTTCATAGGCCACGAGCTTTCCCACAAGTTCATGGCGATAAGGGAAGGCTTCTGGGCAGAATACAGGATGTGGCCGCAGGGGATACTCATGGCAGTCGTCCTCATGATTGCGACGGGCGGCAGATTCATATTCGCGGCTCCCGGCGCAGTCTACTTCCGGGAGAACTGGCAGCAGAGGGGACCCAGGAGGAAGAAGCTACTCAGGGTATCGATGGCAGGCATCACGTTCAACGCGGCGCTCATGACGGCCTTCATCGCAGCCTACGCCGCCACGGGATACGGCCTCCTCTCGTACATGGCGACCATAAACGCCTGGCTTGCCCTATTCAACCTCATACCCATAGGCGGCCTCGACGGCCAGAAGCTGTTCGCGCTTGACAAGAGGGTGTGGGGAGCGCTCTTAGCAGTCTCCGCGGCAGGCTTTGCGATACTACTGTTCATCTAGGAAGAAAGTCGCGGAAACTTCGCGTGAAAAAGATGTAGGCTTGCGTACTTTCCGCCAGCGCTTTTGAACGCCATGCATGTTCAAAAGGGCTGTGATGGGCCCGCCCGGATTTGAACCGGGGATATCTGCCGTGTGAGGGCAGCGTCATAACCGCTAGACCACAGGCCCCGCTTACCGAATATTCTTGCCGCCGGGAAATAAAAACCTTGCGGCGCCTCACACGGCCGGAGGCAGGAACCGCAGGAAATTGGCGTAGCCGAAGATGAAGAGTGCGACGATGAAGGTTGCGCCCATGACCACCTTCCTCATGAGCGGCATCTGGAAGTACTCGTTGGGATGGGCGTACTGGCGGTACACGCTGTTCGCAAGCATGGGGACGAACGCGAGGTCTACCACCATTATGACGAGGTACGTGACCGGCGAATCCATGAAGCCGAACATCTGCCAGAGAAGGGCGGTAGTGCCGTTTATCATGTCCGCCAAGAACAAAAGCTCTTTTTCGAACACAGGAACACCAGCTAGCACGTGACGTGGAAGATGCCTACGACCTTCCTGCCCTCAGCCACGAACGCGTTGAACATCTGCAAGGCCCTTGGGGTGGTGTCCGCGTACACCGACACGTTCTTGTCACCGGCCCACTGCGCGACCTCCGGGGATATCTTCACGATGCCGGTCTGCCCGGTCCCGACCACGAGGACGTTTGGGTCCGCGCGCAGGACCGTGAGGAACTCGCCAAGCTCTATGACGTGCTCCTTTGCCCTGAAAGTCACCCTGCCGTCCCAGTAGACCGTCACGTCGGAGTCGTAGGGCTTTCCGTTGATGGTTATCTCGCCAAACTTCGTCCCGTCAATCCTCGCGTCCGCCATATACTTTGTTATTGGCGAACCCCCCATAAAAAAGAGCATGTGGAAGGCGCATGCGGGCGCACCGGACGGTGCTCAGACGACTGAGCGGAAGATAGCGGCGTCCGAATAGACGGGCCCCGACGGCATGAGCACGCTCTTCTTCAGGTGGAGTGTTTCCATCCGGAACGTGCTTTCGTTTGCGAGGGCCTGTGCCTTCCGGAAAAAGGAGGAGAAGAGCGCCGGGTCGCCTGCCTCCCTGACCCTTCCTATGGTGACGTGCGGCGCAAAGTCCCTGTCCTTTGGAAAGCCGAGGCCCGCAAGCGCGGACTCGACTTCTTCGTGCAGCTCTGTTACGACCTTTCCCGGTTCGAGGCCCGCCCATATGACGCGCGGCCTTTCCTCGCTTGGGAACGCGCCGAAGCCTGATATGCGGCAGACGAGTGTCTGGAAGGGAACCTTTGCGAGCGCTCCCTTTATCGCAGGGACGTCGTGGTC
>JAZDJY010000032.1:0-3990 GCA_043803615.1 Candidatus Aenigmatarchaeota archaeon
GAGAGGAGATGCCCGCCATTACGTCGGACATGTACGCCTTGAAGCGCCAGTTCTGCTGGCGCATGACCCTTCCCCTGAACACGTCCGCAACGGCGAGCTTGCCGTACGCCTCCGAAAGGAAGTCCATATTGGCGGACGAAAGGAAGAGGTTGCTTTCAAGCCAGATGAACACGTCGTCTGGGTCGGCATCGGAGTTGCGAAGTGTCATCCTGTTGGCCTTCATGGATGAGGACCGCAGGATGCATGAGAGCACGTCGTCGAGTGCCTTCCTCCTTTCCCGGAAGCCCAGCGACAGGAAATCGTCCTCGGTCACTTTCTTCCTGCCCAGCGAAATCATCTGGAAATCGAGCACTGCCGAGCGCACGTCGCCATCCGCCCAGCGGGCGATGCTAGAAAGCACGCCGTCATCTGCGGCTATGCCCTCCTTTGATGCTATCGCCGAAAGGTAGGCTGCTATGTCCTTTTTGTCGACCTTGTCCATGCGGACCTTTGCGCACACCTTCCTCAAGTCCTTGAGGCGCGGGTCGGCAACGTCGTTAGCACATATTATGACCGGGAACCTGGACTGCTCCACTATCTTGAGGATGCTTCCTGAGGCACCCCTGTCGGCGGTGCCGGAAAGGCTGTCCACCTCGTCTATGAGGATGATCTTTCCCCCGTAGAACAGCGTCTTCTGCATGCTTGCCTCCCCGAGCATCTCTTCGACGTTTCTTCCCGTGAGGGTGTCGGATGCGTCCACGTGCAGCAGGAAGTCTCCCCTTTCGGCGGCAAGCAGCGATGCAAGCAGCGTCTTTCCCGTGCCCGGCGGGCCGTGCAGTATGAGACCCCTTCCGCGCTTCCAGTCCTTGAGAAACTTCCTTGACTGAAAGACCGCTTCTGCCTGGCCCGCAATGCCCTCTGCGTCCTTCGGCCGGTACTTATCGGTCCACAGCATCATGGGAAGCCACCTTGAGATATGGGGAGGCGCTATTAATATGGCCCCGGCGGGGAAAGATTAATCGTGGGTAAAGAAGCGCAGGAAGATGCCAAGGCGAAGGCAGTGGCACCCAAAAGAAGGATTGCGGTGAGGCAGCGCATCCACGCTTTCCGGGTGAAGGCGAAGGCTTTTGCGAAGAGGATAGCCGTGAAGATGCTTGCCAGCGCATTTGTTTCTTTCACCATAGTCTTCGTCGCCGTCTCCTGCGTCCTGCTTATCTTTGAGCTCGTCCCCTGGATAACGAAGCAAGGAGTGACGGACATAGACCCCCTGCCGATACTCATCGTATCGTTCATCCTCGCGTTTGCGGCCATGTACGCAAGGTTCCTCCTGATGAAGAGGTTCTCGGTCATAAGGCCGTAGAACTAAAGGCCAAGAAGCGAGAGCGCAGACGAAAGAGCGGCTGAAGCGGCGGAGAAGAGCCCCGAGAAATCGAAAGGCTCAAAGAGGAAGAATCCGGAGAAAGCCGGCGGGCTGTCGAGGAGCGTCACGTTCACGGTGCCAACGGCCGTAGAGCAGCCATCCCCGCAGCCTTCCAGTGTGTCGTTCCCGGTGGCATCTGATGCTGATACTGTCGCCGAGGCTATGACGAGAAGGGCAGCCGCGAAAGTGACAGCAAAGGCTTTTGCGCGCTCCATGATATCCTATTCGGGGCGCACAAATAAAACTGCGATTTGCAAGGAACCGTTCATGCGCGTCAGGCGGGTCGGCCTCTCAAGCCCCGCCGCCCTGCAATCGGCCCTGCGCAGCAAGCTTCGTCTGCATCTCCATCATCTTGTCCTGCTTCTTCTTGCCATGGAGCTTCCTTCCAAGCCTCCTCGGCCCCCCTGTGAGCCAGCGACCTATCAGGCGTAAAGCTTAAATATATGGTTACTATAAGTAATCATATGGTTACCAAAAGTCATCATGAAAATCCGGACAGAAATCCTGGCGTAATAAACAAGGGGAAGCTTGCCATTCTCGAGTACCTCTTCGACAACCTCTTCGAGAAGCAGTACTTCAGAAAGATATGCAAGGAGACTGGCCTCAACCCCAGCATCGTCGCACGGCACTTGGACGCGCTTACGAGGGAAGGGATACTCCAAAAAGAGGAGAAGGACAGCAACAGTTATTATTCCTACAGCAGGTCGGACCCGGTCGTCTATTCAATAATGTCTTTCCTGTGCTACAGGAAGCTTGGCCGTCTCGAAAGCCATAGAAGAAGGGCCGTGACCCAGTTTGCGGGAGACTTGAGGGGCTCATCACTCTTTATCCTGCTGTTCGGCTCGACCGCCGGAAACCGGCAGCACGAGGGAAGCGACCTTGACATTCTGGTTTGCACCAGGAGAAGAGAAGACGTGAATGTCATGGACACGTCCAGATATGAGGCCGTTCACGGAGTCAGGATAAACCCCGTGGTGGTTCCGCTGGAAGAGTTCAGGAAGGGTGGAGACAAGATAAAGCACATAATGATGACAAGCTACTGCGTGTCAGGGTTCGATACGTACTACGGTGAGGTTTATGGAAGCAATTGACAGATGGTTCGAATCGCGCAGGTCTCTTGAAAGAGATTTTACGGCGTACGTCTCAAAGGGGCAGCTCAGGGAAGACCGCAGGACGACGGACCTTGCCAAGCTTCACATGAAGAAGGCCGAATCCAATCTGGACTTCTCCTATGGCGTCATGCAGAAAATGCCGGAGCATGCCGGTTGGGCGATAACGGGGTACTACTATGCGGCCTATCATGCGTCGCTTGCGCTGCTTGCCGCAAAGGGCATCACGTCCAAGAGCCACCTGGCCACGATATGCGCA
This sequence comes from Candidatus Aenigmatarchaeota archaeon, assembly GCA_043803615.1. Lineage (GTDB taxonomy): Archaea > Aenigmatarchaeota > Aenigmatarchaeia > QMZP01 > JAFGSV01 > JAFGFG01. The sequence continues at coordinate 2,768 of JAZDJY010000032.1, forward strand.
CTCATAAGGCACTATCACGGGAGCGGCCTCGACAGGAGTCACATAGACGGGATGCACGAACTTGGGGAATCGTCTATAAGAATCATTGAGAACCTGAAGGAAAAGAGGGAGACGGCAAGCTACGGCCTTTCTTCAGACTTCGAGAAGAGCGTGCTGGATTTCGTGAGGGAGAAGTCCGTAAGCTTCGTGAACGCGGCAAAGGACATATTGGAAGTTTCCGGCTCACGGAACTAAAGCTTGTCGTGAGTTGTTATGATGCCCGAGATGCTCGATGTCGTGGACGAGAATGACAACGTCATAGGCAGGCAGTCAAGGGCCGCCGTCCACGGTTCCCGCATGTGGCATCGGGGGATACACGTCTTCATGTTCGACCGTGGCGGCAACTTTATAGTCCAGAAAAGGAGCATGAAGAAGGACAAATCCCCGGGCTTGTTCGACTGCCTTTCGGGACACGTCAAGTCGGGATTTACATACGATGAGACGGCAAGGGAGGAACTGGAAGAGGAGATTGGACTGACAGGAGAGCCGGCCCCCATGATAAAGCTCAAGATGAAATACGGCGGCACCGACTGGATGATAACGAAACTATACAGGATAACTGTGGACCCTTCCCAGATTGAAATAGACAGGGACGAGATAGAGAACCTTGCCACCCTAAGTGGAAGCGAGCTGAAATCCATGATCCGGAAGAGTCCGGAGAAGTTCACGAGATGGTTTCTTGAGTTGCTGAAATGGCATCTCGGAGAAAAATCACTGATAGATGTTATGGAAAAGTACCAGAAGGCTTAGGACGGCTTCCCCTGCCCCTGCGCCGCGGCGGCAAGCTTCCTCTGCATCTCCATGAGCCTGTCCTGCTTCTTTTTTCCCCGAAGCCTTCTGCCGAGCCTCCTCGGTCCCCCGGTGAGCCAGCGGCCGACTGCCCGCGGCGAGAGCTTGGAGCGGACCGGGGCCTGAGCCTCCTCGGTCTTCTTCTCTATCTGCGCCCTCACGAGCTGGATTTCCTTCTGCCTTTCTGCGATTATCTTGTTGAACGTTTTCTCGTCTATCTGCCTCTTGAAGTACTGCACCTCGGCGTCCTTCCTCGCCTGGACGAGCGTGTCCCTCTTCTTCCCAAGCTTCTTTATGCTCCTGCCCAGCGTGAGCGGAGGCATTATGACCTCCATCAGAAGGTAGAGTATCATCACGAAGAGCACACAGGCCTCGGTGAGCTCGAGTTTTGCCCT
>JAZDJY010000033.1:0-5143 GCA_043803615.1 Candidatus Aenigmatarchaeota archaeon
TTATTTTAAGAAATTTTTTGCAAGTGTGACCGCGTCCGTTTCTTTTTTCAATTCGGCGGATTCGCGCATCTTTCCTAAACCACGTCATCGAAAGAGGATTGGAGCAGATTTCCGATGAGAACGCGCTCAAGGAAATAATAAGGCTCCTGCCCGTATTATTAAGATGCGAATGCATGCCTGCGTCGCCCTCATCCTCGTGCTGTGCGCTGCCGCGGTCCCCGACTGTTCGGCCCAGCAGATAGCAGATCCGGAGAACGTCACGCGCATGGATGTCGTGGTTGCGCAGTCCGGCAAGATTTTCCTGCGGGCATCCTCAGGCGCTGCGACGGCAGAAGACCTCACGCTGCGGCTGTACGTCCCGCAGAACGACAGTAGGCAGCGGTCCGTGATAGGAAAGGTCATCGGCCCGGACTCGCACGGAATTGTCTACGATTCCTACGGAAACGCCCAGATAGAGCTTGCGTGGAAGAAGCCGAGGCTGGACATCGATATGGACTACCTGGTCGAGACCGCGGTCAGCACGGATTCCGGCGAAAGCGGGGAAGAAAGGAGCTTCCCGGTGACGGCGATGGTTGAAGCCGACAGCGCCATGATAGAGGCGGCGTACGCGGCAGCAAACGGAAAGAGCGGTGGCGAGGCCGCGCTTTTCATGGCCGCATGGGTGAACGAGAACACGGCCTACGACCTCTCCTGCGAGGACGAGGCTTACGCGGCGAAATGGGTCTTCAGGGAGAAGAGGGGAACGTGCGATGAGTTCTCAAGCCTGCTCCTATCGATGCTTCGCGCGACCGGATACGACGCGTGGTACGCGGCGGGCTACGCCTACCTTGGGGGCAGGCAGCCCGGGGAAAGCTCGTTTGGCTCCCACGCGTGGGTGGAGGCAAGGATTGGCGCTAAGACCTACGGCATGGACCCGACGTGGGCGGAATCCCCGCTCGACGCGACCCACATAACCTTTGCAAGGCTCCCCGACGCAAACTTCACCGAGCACACGTCCGTTCGGAGCAGGGACGTCTCGATAGAGTGGGAGAAGGACGAGACGAGGATAACGATTTCTGACTACGAGGAATCCCCCAGGGTTCAGGTATCGCTTTCTGCATTCCCAGAGGAGGTGGAAGGGGGAAAGAGCGCAATCATCCAGGCCACGCTTTCCGGGAGCGGCTGCGTCCTCACGAGCGCCCGGTTTTCCAGCTGCGTGAATGAGGACGGAAGCGACATGCTCAACATTGGGGAGAAGACGTCAGCGGCCGTCTTCTGCGGCGAAAATGAGATGTACGCGATTGCCGGGACGCCTGAAGTGAGGAGGGGCATGAAGTACACGTGTCCCGTCGTGTTCTCTGCGGGCGGCGCAAGGGAGAAGGTGGCGCTTTCCATCACGTCTGAATCCTCCGGGGACGCAGCAGTCCTCGTGGCGACGAAAAAGATGCTCCTTCCCGGCGAGGAGTTCACGGCCGCCGTCTCGCTCTCTGGGAAGGGCCTGCCAGGGGAGATGAGGGTCTTTGCACTGCTCGGAGGCGAGCTCACCGAGGGCGCGGCGCAGACCGGTGGCGAAGGGGCGCAGCTCTCCCTCCGGGCGCCGGCAGGGGTTGGCGAGCATGCGCTCAGCGTGATTGCGGAGACCGGGGACCTTAAGGAGGAAACCATAACCGTCATATCGGAGAGGTCCATGCGGATAACGGGCATAGAGCATCCATCGGCCCTCCGGGAAGGAGACGATTGCGAGATTGCGGCACTTCTCTCTAACGCCGGGGATGAGGACACTGCCTCGGTGATGTTTTCCGTAGGCGGCGGCTCGGAGACGCAGGACGTCAGCCTGCCGGGAGGAGGCAACGCGAGTGCAAGCTTCAACTGCACCGGGCAGGGCGCGGGAAGGTACGCGATTTCCGTGTCCCTCATCGACTCAGGCGGCTCCTACCAGGACAGCTGGACCGGGTCCCTGGAGGTGCAGGCTCCGCCATCCTTCAAGGACGATGCTGTGGAGTCGGCTGAAAACTTCATCCTCTGGCTGATAGCGGCGATAAGGGGATTCCTGGGCATGTGAGGACCGCATCTGATTGATAAATAAGCGGGTGAAAATTAACTCATGGGCGGCGCAAGAGAGAAGAGTGTTCTTAAGAATCCCAAAAAGATTGAGCCGGGAGACCGGGTGGCTGTCGTTAAGAACGGGAGGACGTACGAGGGCATACTCATGCCAGGAGCCGAGGGAGAAAACGGCAGATGCATGGTGATAAAGCTTGCGAGCGGCTACAACGTCGGGATAGACCGCCGGGGGGCGAAAGTGAAGAAGATGGAAGGCCCCAGGATGAATATTTCCGGGAGGGAGACCATCCTTCCGAAGTTCGACGAAGGAATGCCCGCCGTGTCGGTGATAACGACGGGCGGGACCATAACGAGCAGGGCCGACTACAGGACCGGTGGCGTCACGAGCCTGGCCAGCGCAGGCGAGCTCCTCGAGAAGGTCCCGGAGCTTTCTTCATTTGCAAACGTCAGGATGCTGAGCCCGTTTACCATGATGAGCGAGAGCATGACGCACCTCCACTGGCAGAAGCTTGCGCAGGCTGTTTCCGCGGAACTACGCAAGAGCGAGGGGGTCATAGTGACGCACGGGACCGACACGCTCCACTACACGTCGGCTGCGCTCTCGTTCATGCTCAGGGGCCTTGGCAAGCCCGTCATACTCACGGGCTCCCAGAGGTCTACCGACCGGGGCTCCTCAGACGGCCCCATGAACCTCATCTGCAGCGCCAGGGCTGCGCTCTCGGGCATTTCCGCCGTCGGCATATGCATGCACGGCTCGGCAAACGACGACTGCTGCATACTCATCAGGGGAACGAAGGCAAGGAAGATGCACACGTCCAGGAGGGACGCATTCAGGCCCGTGAACGAGGGGCCGCTTGCGAAGGTCTGGCCGGACGGCAGGATAGAACGGTTCAAGGGCGCCCCGCAGGGGTCCGGGAAGGCGCCAGTGGCCGACACTTCCTTTGAGCCGCGCGTCGCGCTCCTGAAGTCCTATCCCGGAGCGGCGCCAGGCATAATCGATTACTATCGCTCGAAAGGGTACAGGGGTCTCGTGATAGAGGCAACGGGCCTAGGACAAGTGCCAACCTACGGGAAGAATTCGTGGCTCCCGGCGATAAGGAAGGCCGTGGCCTCCGGAATTACCGTGTGCGCGGCCGCCCAGACCATCTACGGCCGCCTCAACCCAAACGTCTACGCAGAGGGCAGGATGGCAAAAGAGGCCGGCATGCTGTACCTTGAGGACATGCTCCCGGAGACGGCATACGTGAAGCTTGGATGGGTGCTGGGCCACACGAAGAGTGCGCAGAAGGCAAGGGAAATGATGCTAGAGAATTACGCCGGCGAGATGACCGAACGCTCGGCCGTGGATTCCTTCCTGTGCTGACGGCCGCAAAGGGACCTGCCGTCGCGGCCTATCTCGCCTTTCCTTATCCTCACCCCGGACACGGGGTGGCCGTCCTGCGCCATGACCCAGTCCACCACCACTATCTCAAGAGGCGAAAGCCCCTCGTCGATTCTCATGACGTTCAGCATCTCCGCGTTCTTCTTCGTCTCCTCGCTTGCGACTATGTGGGTGAGGGAAGGCCGCAGGCCCTCGGTGAAAGGGTCGGTAATCTTGACTATCTTTGTCCGGGGAAGCCACCCGCGGGAGGAAAGGAATCCCAGGAGAGCGCGCTTCCTTTCATCGTAGGGCTCAATCTTTTCCGGCAGGTGCTTCTTCTTTGCCATGGCGTCTGAGGTGAGGCACACGAGCACGCTTCCTCCCAGCGAGAACGCCCTGCGCATGATTTCCTCGTGGCCGGGGTGCAGGCAGTTGAACGTCCCCCCTACGACTGCGTAAGCCATAGTATTTATTGGGGCGCCGGGATTAATTATGAAATTATGGCAAGGATAATCGCCGGGAGCAACACGGAAAAGCTTGCGGAGGAAATCGCAAGCCTCTCCGGCATCAGGAAGTCTGGGAAGGCGTGCAAGAGGTTTCCAGACGGTGAGCTGTACGTAAAGCTCGAGGGGGGACGCCTCTCCGGCGAGAAGGTCTTCATACTGCAGTCGCTTTACCCGCGCCAGGACGAGTGCCTCATGGAGCTCTTCCTCACGATAGACGCCGTGAAGAGGAACGGAGGGAGGCCCTACGCCGTCATACCCTATTTTGCCTACGCAAGGCAGGACAAGGTGTTTCTCGAGGGCGAGGCGCTCTCGCTTGAGGCGATAGGAAAGATCCTCAGGGCTCTCGGCACCGAGGGGATAGTCACGGTCGACGCCCACTTCAGGAGAAAGGAAGGCGCATTCAGCTTCTTTGGAATCCCTGCGGTGAACCTCTCCGCGGCAAAGCTGCTCTTTGAGCATGCAAAGGAAGTGTCACTTGGCGTCCCCTTCATGGTCGCAGGACCCGACGCGGGCTCAGGAGAATTCCTTTCGCCGTTCAGGGACGCCCTCTTCATGGACAAGAGTAAGCTCTTCAGGGAGGGGCGCGACCTGCGGGAATACGAAGTCGTGATAAAGATTCCGGAAGGCCTTTCGGGAAAGAAGGTGCTCCTGCTCGACGACATAGTGAGCAGCGGCTCGACCATCCTTGAGGCCGCGGGCGCGCTCAAGGCCAGGAAGTGCAGCGTGATGGTCGGCTGCGTGCACGGCCTCTTCATCGGCGACAGCCTGAAGAAGATAGGAAAGATAGCAGACTACGTCTTCTGCACGGACACCGTGGAATCCGAAGCAACCAAAGTGTCTGTCGCAAAGCTCATCGCAAAGGAAATCTCTAGGATGTAGAAACGGGCGCCGGTTTTCCCGCATCGGCCTGCATGACTCAGGGGCCCCTTCAGGAGCCTTTTGCCTCAAGCTCCTCTATCCTCTTCTTGAACTCCACTATCCGCAGCTCCCGTCCCACCGCCACCCTGTTCATGATGTTTGCGGCATCGAGCTCGCTCCTGAGGCTCTTTATCTCCTTTTTCAGCGCCGCTATCCGGGCGCCGTCGTGTGCCTTTCCAGCACTCACTTTTCCGGCCTTCCCAACCACGGCCTTCATCTCGCTGACAGGCACGCTGCTTGCGACGGAAAGCTGGTACTTCATCAGCGCGCTGATGAGCGCGGAGCCCGAGAGAAGGAACACTCCGAGCACGAAGTTCAG
>JAZDJY010000034.1:0-4674 GCA_043803615.1 Candidatus Aenigmatarchaeota archaeon
GTGATCGAGGACTTCTTCCGCCACCATCCAAAGCGCATCATGGACGCCATCAGAAAGGAGAAGGCCAGGCAGTTTGCCTGAGCGCGCCCGGGCTGCTTTTCGGCCAGCGCGCCTGAAGAGCTTCCGGACTTATTTTAAATCCGCCCGCCGAATAGTCTGCTATGAAATGCTGCCGCTGCGGGAAGGAGTCCGTCGTGGAACTGCGCCAGGGTGCGCTCTGCAAGAGCTGCTTTCTTCGGTATTTTGAGAAGAAGGTCACGGGAACCGTCAGGAAATACAAGCTGCTTGGAAAGAATGACGTCCTCTGCTTTGCCATGTCCGGAGGAAAAGACTCGATGGCAGTCGCAAACGTCCTTTCCGGGATAGCAAGGAGGCAGCGCCAGAGGATGTTTGCGATAGGAATCGACGAGGGCGTGAAAGGCTACCGCGACAGGCAGCTTGAAGACATGAAGGCGTTCTGCGAAAAGCTTTCCATCGGGTACCACATCTTCACCTTCGAAGACGAGTATGGAAAAACCAATGAGGAGCTCTACCGGATGGCAGAAAAGAAGGGAGTCGACATAAGCCAGTGCACGCTGTGCGGCATCCTGCGCAGAAGGATAATGAACAGGGAGGCAAGGAGGCTTGGCGCGACCAGGATGGTCGTGGGCCACAACCTCGACGACGAATCGCAGACCGCGCTCATGAACCTCACCAAGGGCTCGGTTGAGCTCATGGCGCGGCTCGGGCCCGCGTCCGGGGCATCGGGCAACAAGGGGTTCATCCAGCGGATAAAGCCACTATACTTCTGCACCAATGAGGAGACCGCGCTCTACACAAAGCTTCTTGGCATAAAGGTGCTGTACGCGCCCTGCCCCCACAGGAAGGCATCATTCCGGCAGTACGCAGAAGACATCATAGAGAAGATGGAAAAGGACTATCCCGGCACGAAGACCGCGCTCGTGCAGAACATGCTGCGGCTCATCCCGATGCTTCGCAGGGAGTTTTCCGGGAAAAGCCCAGTCGAGTGCGCGCAGTGCGGCGAGCCTTCCAGGAACCGCGTGTGCAAGGCCTGCGAAACGCTTGGAAAGCTTGGGATAAAAACCAGAGCAAAGCCCGGGACGAAGCCCAAGGCAAAGCATAGGACGAAAGCCACGGCAAAGGATTAATTGCTTTGCGGCAAATACTGCTAATGGCGCTCAAGGTTTTCATCACGAGGGATTACGAGGGCATGAGCGACATGGCCTATGTCTCCCTTTCCATTGACCTCATCAGGAAGACAAACATCGATGGCGCCCCTTTCAACCTGGGCCTTGCGACAGGCAGCAGCCCGGTGGGGCTTTACAAAAGGCTGGCCGCGTATCAGCACACTTTCGACCCGTCCCTCATGGAAACATGGAACCTGGACGAGTACGCCGGGCTCCACGGCAAGATGCCCGCGGACAGGGCGGCCCATAAAGAGAGTTACTACCGCTTCATGTGCGAGAACCTTTTTTCCAAGCTGGAGCCGAAATTGAAGGACCACCACATACCCAAGGGCTACAGGATAGATGCAGGTGAGATGGAGCATGCCATCAGGAAGGGCATCGAAACCGGGGACGTTACCCTCGTTGGAAAAGACAATGGCAAGGCCGTGATTTTTTCACAAAAATGCACTGACGAGTACCTCCGCAAGATAGATGCGATGAACAAAGACTACGTTAAGAGCATGGAAGACGCAGGCGGCATCGACTGGTGGGTGGTGGGCTCCGGGGAAAAGGGTCACATAGGATTCCACGAGAGCGGCATACCCCTCAATAACGACATGTTCCTCGTGCAGCTGGACGAAAACACCAGGCGGAACGCAAAGGAAGACGGCCATTTCGGGACGTATGAGGAAGTGCCCAGGTACGCGATGACCGTCGGCGCAGGCGGCGTCGCGAGGCTTTCGAGGAACGTGATGCTTCTTGCCAGCGGTGAGCGCAAGACCGAGGCCGTGGCCAAGTCCCTCATCGACCCAATAACCGACGAGGTCCCAATCTCCATACTCCAGCGCTACATAGGCCGGGAAGGAAGCGATGCCCTCTACGTCATCGACGAGGTTGCGGCAAGCGAGATCCTCGGCAGGAAAAAGCAGCTTGCCGGAAAAGGCATAGAACTGACGGACATGCGGCAGTGAATGACGCACTCAACATATATCAGCGGCTTATCAACGGCTTTTTAATCACCCCGCCTCTTTCTTCTCATGGAATGCGTGCTCGTCCACTACTCCGAGATTGGCCTCAAAGGAAAGAACAGGCAGTCATTCGAGCTTGCCCTCGTGGGAAACATAAGGGCCGCGCTCAAAGGCTCCCGCGTGCAGAGGCTTCAGGGAAGGCTTGCGGTGTTCCCGGCAAAGGACGCAGAAGAGGCTGGCGTGCGCGCAAGGCTTGCGAAAGTGCCGGGCATCTCCAGTTTCTCCAATGCCATCCGCACCGGAAAAGACATGGACGAGGTAAAGGAGGCACTCGACTCGCTCATCGGAGGCCTGAAGGCAGGGGACGTAAAGACGTTTGCAGTCGACGCCTCCCGCTCGGACAAGGGCTTCCCACACACCTCGATGGACATGAACAGGATGCTTGGCGACCACGTGGGAAAGAAGACGGGCTGGAAGGTGAACCTTCGGAAACCCGACGTGACCATCTCCGTCGAGGTCACATACAGGGAAGCCTTCTCCTACGCTGAGAAGGTCAAGGGCATGGGCGGCCTCCCGGTGGGCTCCGGGGGAACGCTCGTCTCGCTCATCTCGGGAGGCCTGGACAGTCCCGTCGCCTCCATGCGCATGATGAGGCGCGGCTGCGAAATCGTGTTCGTCCACTTCCACAACTGGACGGCGCAAAAAGACGTCGTGAAGGACAAGGTGGAGCGGCTCGTGAAAGTCCTCTCGGAATTCCAGCCGCGCACGGTGCTTTACATGGTGCCATTCGAAGAGATACAAAAGGAGATGGTGATGAAGGTCCCCTCAGACTACAGGATGATAGTCTACAGGAGGATGATGTTTCGCATAGCCGGCTTGATTGCGCAAAAGGAGCGGGCTCTCGGATTCGTTACCGGCGACTCTGTGGGCCAGGTTGCCTCCCAGACCCTTGAAAACCTGGGCTGCATATATCCCGCCGCGGGAATCCTCCCGGTCTTTTCTCCGCTTGCAGGCGACAACAAGGAAGACATCATGGGAGAGGCGCGAAAGATTGGGACCTACGACATCTCCATCCTTCCCTATAGCGACTGCTGCTCATTCCTAGTGGCGGAGCACCCCCAGACGAGAGCGCGCCTGAGGGACGTAGAGATGATAGAAAAAAACATGGACATGGAAGGGCTCGCAAACAAAGCTATGACCGCCGCAGAAAAGCAGGACTTCTGAGAAGGATTACTTTAATCCTTCACCCAAACCCAATCGCATAGTACGCGACGACCGAGCCGTAGTCGCCAGTCTCGTCGCCCGAAGTCGACTTGTGGATGAGCCTTGGCCGCAGGGTCAGCTCCTTTGCCGCGGCCATCGCGACCGCGATTGGGCCAAAGCCGCAGACCGAGGCATCCATATTCGAAAGCTCAGAAAAGAAGCCTTTGACGTCGATCGCCAGGATCTTACGCAGCGCCGCCGTGTCTTTTTCGTCTGCAACCTTCTTTGGCAGGTAGTGGGAAAAGTCGCTTGAGGCGACGAGCCCCGCATGATCCTTCTTCATGGCCCTGGCAACCTCATGGCCCAGCGCCACGCACTTTTCCATGAACTCCTCCGAGTAGCCCGTGTTCTTTATGCACACCGGAACGAACGAGAACTTCGGGAAGCGATGCTGCAGGAACGGCAGCTGCACCTCGATGCTGTGCTCGCGGATGTGGGCAGTCTCGTCCACCTCGAGCGCGCCGCAGTTCTTGAGGAGTTCGTCTGCAATCTTCCTGTCCACCTGCACCTTCCCAAGAGGCGTCCTCCAGGTGCCGCAGTCCATGATTGAGAACTCCGGCCCAAGGCCGGTGTGGTTTGGACCAAGGATGATGAACCGCTCGGCCTTCGCAAGCGAAGCTATGGCGTGGGCAGCCGTCCTTCCAGAGTAGATGTATCCCGCGTGCGGGGACACGACCGCCCGCTCCCTTCCAGGCTTCATGTTCTTGAAGAGGGAGTTGAGCCGCTTCTGGAGTGGCTCCCTTCCGCCCTCGTAGAACATCCGCGCGACCGCAGGCTCCCTTATCCATTCCATGAATTAATATAGAAACTTGCGGTTAAAATTAAGTGGGGGAAGGAAGCATAAGGTGAGGCAAAGCATGTCATCGTACTTCGTCGGCGTGGACATAGGCGGCTCCCATGCGGAGGGCGTGAGGCTGGATGCCACCGGAAGGGTGTGCATGAAGGCGTATTTCCCGCTCCCGGAAAAGGAAAAAGAGCCTGTCATGCGCGAGATTTCCTCCCTCATCGAAAAGCTCTGCGGAGGAAAGAGTGATGACATCACAGTCGCAGGGATAGGCATAGGCCTTCCGGGCACAGTCAAAGGCGGAAAGCTCATCCATGCGCCCAACATGCCCTTCATCGACGGAACGGATTTTCGAAAGCTCCTTTTGAAGCACAGCAAGAATGCTGTCGTCGAAAACGACGTCAAGTGCCTGGCCTTTGGCGAGATGAAGAGGAGGGGAAAGACGGACTTAATCGCCCTCACCCTGGGGACAGGCGTCGGCGGCGGCATAGCC
>JAZDJY010000035.1:0-4298 GCA_043803615.1 Candidatus Aenigmatarchaeota archaeon
AAGGACGCGTTCCAGAGCGCCAACGTCGAAGGGGGCTTCCCGGCGTTCTCGAAGGCCGTCATGAGCCTTTCGAACGGCTACGACGTCGAGGAAGCCATAAAGGACGCCTACCACCTTGCGAAGTCTGGGAAGCCCGGCCCCGTCGTGATAGAGTTCCCCTTCGACAAGCAGAAGGCGGAAGGCGTTTACAGGGAGCGCGACCCGGAGCACTACCGGAGGAGGTACGGGCACGAGAGCCACATGTCCCCGGACCAGTGCGGGAGGTTCTTTTCCATGCTTTCCAAATCCAGGAAGCCGCTCATGTACATAGGGGGAGGGCTGAACTCGGAAGAGGGAAGCAGGGCGATGAGGGAGTTCAACTCACTCTTCGGCATACCTTACGTGAACACGCTCATGGCCAAGGGCGTCATGGACGAGAAGCGCGACGGCCTTTCCTTGGGGATGCTGGGTATGTACGGGACGCCTGCCGCAAACAAGGCGATACAGGAGGCCGACTTCTTCTTCGCCGTCGGCTGCAGGTGGGACGACAGGGTGGCAGACAAGGTCGGGGAGTTCGGCCCCAAGGCCCAGATAGCCTACATAGACCAAAACGAGGACAAGGTCAGGGAGATAATAAGGGAGAGGAACCCGGCCTTCACCTTCGTCGGCGACGCAAAGTCCGCGCTCAAGGACCTCGCGGAGCACTCGAAGCTCACAGGGAATGTGTTGGACATAAGGCAGTGGCAGGAGGAGGCCGCGGACATGAAAAGGAAGTGGCAACCCTCCTACGACGCCGGCACGGGTTTCCTGCAGGAGGCGGAGGTGATAGACATGCTGAACAGGCACCTCTACGACGAGGACGACCTGAAGATAACGACCGGCGTCGGGAACCACCAGATGTTCTCCGCCCAGTACATGAAGATGTCAAGGCCGAAGTCCTTCATAACGTCAGGCTCCTTCGGGACCATGGGATTTGCCATGCCGGCTGCCGTAGGCGCCTGCTATGCGAATCCCGGCTCGAAGATAATAGCGATAGACGGCGACGGGAGCAACCTGATGAACTCAGGCGAGCTTTCCAAGATAGCCGAGTACGGGCTGCCCGTCAAAATCCTCCTCCTCAACAACAACGCCGACGGGATGGTGAAGAGCTACCAGAAGAGGTTCTACGGCGCAAACTACGTCGGGTCCCTCAGGAACCCGGAAAGGAGCTTTGCCGGGATAGCCCAGGCACACGGCTTTCCTTACGCCGCGAGGGTTGACGGAAGGGACGGGCTTGCCGGGGCCATGGAGGATTTCCTTTACTCCGAAGGGCCGTCGATGCTCGAGGTCGTGACGGACATCGAAGAGGACGTCTACCCTTTCATACCCCCCGGGAAAGGCTACGAGGAGATGCTGCTCGGGCCCAACATAAAGGAGACGGACAAGACGCAGTCTGCTGCAATGATGGGCATGAACGGCAGGCAGGAGCCCGGGTGAGCCGTGGCCTGGCCGCCACCCTTTTTATTACTTCCGTCCATCTTCTTACTCATGAGAAGGCCCTATATTTACGGGGCTTGCGAAGGCACGTTCCCTGTAGGGGTAACGTTTGCTTTTCTTTTTGCTTTCATACTCCTTACAGGCCAGGCGTCTGCCACGACCTACAGCTTCACGAAGAACGGCAACGCCTTCTCCTCGACCATCGGGAGCTATGCGACGACGAGCCACTGCGCCCCTGACACCTGCGGCTGGGTAGCCGGGAACAATGTGATAGTGGGTGTCTACAATTCCAATTACGCCCAGTGGGGAGGCGCGGTCACGTGGACCTTCAACCTTTCCGGCGTGCCGCTTGCGGACGCAACCGGCGCAACCGTCACCGTCCGGTGGCCGTCCATATACGGCAAGGGGCTCCACTCCCCGCTGCAGACCGGCAGCGGGGCGGTATGGGTGAACGGCCACCTCATCGGCAGTCTCAGGACCAATCTGGTGCAGTGCGGCACCGACTACTTCGCCCACTCATGCGGCACTTATTACCTGCAGTTCGACGTGGTGCCCGTCTCGTACCTTTCGCAGTCCACCACGGTGCAGGCCCAGGCCTCTTCTGCCGTCGCCTGGGACATTTCGACGGTCGAGCTTTCCGTGACTGCCTCGAACCGCACGGCCGGGCCGGTGACCATAGAGGGCGGCAAGATTCACGTCAACGGCTCGGAGTTCCTCGTCAAGGGCGCCTGCTACGCCCCATGGGTCCAGGGGACAGGACCTGACCCAAACCTCCACGAACCCTTCCCGGGCGAGCACGACGACGTGACTGCGCAGGTCAGGAGCGGCGGGCGGGTCTACGTCCATGACTACGACGGCGACGGCAGGATACAGATGTGGGAGGTCATACAGTACGACCTAGAGGGCATGAAGGCACTGGGCGTGAACACCGTAAGGACGTACGCGGCCGGGGAATGGCACGACAAGGACATGGACGGCGTAGTCGACAGGAACTCGACAAGCGCGGAAAGGGACGAAGTCGCCCAGGGCGACATCCCCCAGTGGGCGATGGACAGGATAGTCAGGTTCTGCGAAGAGAACCGCATGATGGTGATAATCGGCTACTGGGTGCAGGAGGAGGACTTCCAGGACGAGAACAACGCAACCTTCGGCTACCAGCTCTGGTGCGACGCAGGCGACCTTGCGGTGGCAAAGGATACGCTGCGAAGGGTCGTGTCACGGTATTCAGGCTCTCCCGCGGTCCTCGCATGGGGCATAGGAAACGAGGTCAACGGCGGCTGGAACAGCGGCTGGTTCGCCTGGGCCGTCGACACGAACTGGTACCTGAATGAGCTTTTCTCCTACGTGAAGGGGATAGACAACAGCACGAGGCCCGTCATGTATTCAAGATACATAGGGGAAAACGCCAACTTCGGCAATCTCGACGCCGACATAATGGCGCCCAACGCCTACCTATTCTCCGCAGACGAACTCGTGACGAGGGGCGAGTTCGGCACCGCCCCCGCGGGGAAGGCATACATGGTGGGCGAGTTCGGCCACCTCATAGGCCAGGCCGCAGGCCACTGGAACCTCTCGCAGCAGTATGCCGGGGGTTCCTTACTTGAGTACAATAGCGTCTGGTGGAAGGGCGACGGCCAGCAATACCTGGGCGCGGTGGACCAGTACAGGAAAAAGGGCTGGGAAAGATACTCCGTCTTCTACAGGCTCTACAAGGGCCGCATACCCAGTGACGTGAACGGTGACTGCGTCGTCGGCATATTGGACCTCGCGGCAGTAGGCAAGGCCTATGGCACCAGTCCCGGCGACACATGGTGGAACGCGGCGGCCGACCTGGACGAAAGCGGCAGTGTCAGCATTGCCGACCTTTCGATGGTCGGGATGTATTACGGCAAGTCCTGCTGATTCTTCAAAGTACGAGCGCCCATACCCACCCGAGGAGCAGCTTTGCTGCGCCGTAGAGGGCTATCCCGGTTATGAAGTCTAGGACGCCTATTATGGCCTCCCCTATCGTCACCGCAAGGCCGATGAAAGGCCAGAGCAGGACGAGGAGGGCGATGAGGCCTGCGAGCATCAGAAGGCCCTTTGCGGACCTCTTGGCCTCGAAGTAGAATGCAAGCAGCGCGCCCGCGGCAAGGCCCCCGACGTGGGCCATGTACGCTATCCCCGAGGTTCCGGGAGGGGCTGCCGAGAGGACGACCTGCGTGAGTGAGTAGAGTATTGCCACGAGCCCGAGCGGGAGCGGTATGACGTATATCCTTATCCACTCCCCGGGCTTGATGAACATGGCCGCTCCCATCACGCCGAATATGCATCCCGAGGCACCCACCGCAGGAACGGTGCTGGTGACTGCGTACAAAAGGCCTCCCGCAATCCCGGACAGGAAGTAGACCGCCGCAAACCTTCTTGCGCCCAGCGCCTTTTCCGCGACCCCACCGAAGAAGAAGAGCGCCAGCATGTTGAGGAACAGGTGCGATGCGCTCGCGTGCATGAACATTGCGGTCAGCAGGCGCCAGGGCTCAAGAAGCGATGCGCCTGAAAACGAGAGCGCGTCGAAGGCCTTTGCCATCATGTCCTGCGGCATGGAAAACACCGCGAGGAACACGGCGACGTTTCCTATTATCAGCGCCCTCGTGACGCTTGCGCTTTTGCTTTCCTTTCCCATATTTACATTCTTGCGGATTTCACAATTTAAACGGGCCGGCGCAATTATTGTTATGGCCTATGAAGATGGGCGTCGGTTAGATATAGCAGTCACGGACAAGAACAGGAAGCTGTGGACGGAACGCGAGCGCAGTATCGCGCTTGATGAGTACAGGAAAGCGAATTCCTCAGTCCAGAAAGTC
>JAZDJY010000036.1:0-11354 GCA_043803615.1 Candidatus Aenigmatarchaeota archaeon
TGATTTTGACAGACTGTCCCCTCATGTCACCGTGAATCTTTGTCCCGTTTCGGGGCTTCAATTGCTGCGGGTCGGTGCCGCCGATCATTTGCCAATTATGTACAAGTACGTCTGCTACAGGCTTGACAATGGCTCCTTCGGCTTTCTCTGCGATGGGATAATTTTGCGCAAGTACGTCTGCTACAGGCCTCTCCATGACTTCTTCGACCCCCTTCGCGTCGGGATAATTCATAAACCAGTCCACAATCAACATCTCCGGAGTTAATAAAATGTCTTGACCTCTATTTAAAGGTATGGGTCCCTCGCCTCGCCGGCACTTTTAAATATGAGAAGGCACAAACAATTGAATAGCATCTAAGAGTAAAACTCTTTTTTGTCTCAATAAAGGAGTATGTGAGTATGGGCGAATTCGACAGGGGCGGTCCCAGAAGGGACTTTGGCCCGAGAGAAATGCATAAAGCGACCTGTTCTGACTGCGGCGCTGAGACGGAAGTTCCGTTCAAGCCGACAGAAGGCAGGCCGGTGTACTGCAGGGATTGCTTTGCGAAGAGAAAGAAATTCTGATTGACTCCGCAGGCAAGCACTGTAGAATAAACATTGACTTTTTTAATTTACCAATTTTGTGGTATTAGCGTGGCAGGTGGGCTTGCGCGTCAGGCCTTCTCCAGGCTTATGACATTTATATCGTAGAGTATGGTCTCGCCAGCGAGCTCGTGGTTGAGGTCAATCGTTATCGTGCCGTTTGCGACACTCACCGTGCGATTGCCATAAGGGGTCTTGACTTCCTCACCGTCCGTCACGTTCCTGTAGAGGAATATGGTGTCCGTGGTGACTCTTACCACGTCGATTGGCCACGGATCCCTGCCGACGGGTATCCTGTAGCCGGCCGTCACGACCTTTTCCAGCATGATCGTGTCTTTGGAGATAGCACCCACCCTGATGGGATAAGGTATGTCAGCGCTCTCGTACATGCCGCCGACTGCTGGCTGTCTGCCGAACTTCGGAAAGAACTCGGATTTCGGCACCGAGAAGGTCCTGTTGGTTTCCATCTCCATCGGAATGGACGTCAGGAGCGAGGGGTCGTACAGGCCGTAGGCCTTCTCCGGAGGCACCGAGACGTGCTTTTCCTGACCAAGGCACATGCCCTCGACGGCCTCGTCAAATCCCTGTGCTGTCTGGCCTGCCATGGAGACGAACGTGAACTCACCGCTTGCTATCTTCACCCCGGTCGTGTGTCTTGTAGTGAACTCGACCGTCACCGCGTCGCCCGGCTGGACTAGGTTTGCGGTGCCGTTGCAGGGGACCGTGGCATTGCCGTCCCCTCCCGGTCCCTGCCATGACGCGCAGCCTGATGCTAGCAGGACTGGCACGAGTGCGAGAAACGCCACGGCCAGGAGCTTTGCGCATTCCATAATCTAGGAACTTGGTGATTGGTATTAAAATTATTTCCGGCGCTAGATGAAATCCGAGAGGTTGCTTTTCTTAGTCTTCTGGAAAATGCCCGTGAGATTAGCCGGGGCGTTGTTGTCTGGTTCCTTGATCGATGGTGCCGCGGGGATGTCCGAAGCCATGGCCGCAGGCGCGGGATGAGATGGAACCTCTTCCCTTGTTGCTGTGCAACTGTGGCTCTTCCAGGGAGCTTTCCCCCATCCGAAATTCTCTATCCTCTGCCCGCATCTTGGGCACGTCCACGTGGGCATTTGCTTCACTGGTGATAAGAGCGCATCGCAAGGTTAAAAATGGCGTTTCATTGGAGCCCCGCCGGCTCGGCCGGTTCGAGCAGTTCGCTCATGAGCGTTCTGAGAAGATCTGACATACTGTATTTTTGGCAGAAGTCCCTGACGGCCGAAGCCGTCACTCCGTAGTCCTGAAAGATTGTTTCTTCGGCGCCCTTCATCATCGGGAGGACGTTTGCCAGCACCTCTGGCCTTTTTATCCCGCGATTATCAAAGCCGCGACTCATGGCCACCAGTTTGCCGTATTCACCGGCTGTCCTTTTCATGTTCTCCAAGAGCGCCTTTGCTATCTCCTTTTCGGTCTCATTCTCGCTCAGCGAGCCTCTGCCGTAAAGATACCGTATGCGTTTCCCGTATTCCCGGCCGTAGCTTTTCAGATTGCTGAGGTCGGCAAACTCGATTCCTCTTAGAATTCTGCTGCGGTACGTGTCCATGGAATTTCTTCGTCAGGAAAAAATTTAAGCGTTTCAGCCAAGCTTCTCCAGTTCTTCGTCTATTTTGCGAATCACCCCAGTGATTTCCATGTATGTGTCCTCCCTGCCTCTGCTGAAATACTCCTCTTTGTTGTTCTTGAACAGGCTCTTATGGATAACCTCCAGATAGAGTTTCTCCATCAGTGTCCGGTACTTGGCGGAATCAGTCCCGGCCTTTACGCCCACGTCGATGGTTTCGAGTAATGTCCCAGAAACCATATCCAGTACATCTATCTCTTTCTTGTGTGATTTTACTTTCTTGAAAAAATCTGCTGGCTCCCCGATGGCAACAAGGAGCTTCTCCGCTTTTTCATGATAAGCCTTCGGCACTTCCAGCGATAGGCCCGGATAGACCTGAGAGGTCCACGTTACAAATCCCGCATTCCCAATCGGCGCTGAGTTCTCCCTGTACATGCCACCATCTTTAGTCTTAGAAGAAGTAAAACTTAAAACTACATCACTTCTTACGCTCTAGGAGCTTGCGTATCCTGACGAGCTCTTTTACGACGTCCGTATCTGCGGCTGCCGTCTCGTCTCCGAACGCCTGCACGGCCACGGCTTTCCTGCCGCGGACGAACTGCATGATGAATTCTCTCAGGCCCTCGAAGTCCTCTATGCCGTCGAGCGCTATCTCAGACGTCTTCTGGCCCGCGCCGGAGTATCCGGCCGTCTGTATCTTGAGGGACGCTATGCAAAAGTGCCTCGAGACCGGCCCCTGGGTTATGTCGATGTTCGTTATCCTGTTGTAGGGGACTATGCCCGTGTTCCTGAACCAGACGCCCCTCCTCCACGTCATCTCGTCCTTCGTGAGCTTGTAGGTGATGGTCGCATAGTACTTGGGTATCCAGTAGGCGGCAAAGAGTATGAACGGCAGGAAGAACGAAAAGATGAAGGCTGCGATCCAGAAGGATTCGAAAAACCCGATGGGCACTATCCATATGAGCAGTCCTATTGATACCGCCCCTGCGAGATAGGTGAAATACAGGCTTTTCATCCTGACGGATGGCCTGAACTCCTTTCCAATGATGGCAGGCTGGGTTTTCATTTTCATCACAACGCTTTATTTTCGAGTCCATGCTAAATAAATGCATGGAGTTGAAGGAGGGAGGCCGCAGGATCCACAGGCACTACGACCAGCACGAGCATCACGTCCACCACGACCAACACGGCCACTTGCACGAAGCGGCCGGGAAGCAAGCTTCCCATGCATCCGCCACGGCGGAAGCGGCCGGGAAGGTGCATGAAGGGCATGAAGGGAAGGCCGCGGAGAAGCCGGCTCCTGAAAAGAAGAAAGGCCCGTTCTGCAAGAGCAAGGAGGAGATAATGAGGCTCCCCCTCGGCGAGTTCAGGGGGAGGATAATCCTTGCCTACACGCATGAGGGCGCCGAGAGGGCGGCCCACGAACTGCTCCGCGAAAAGATGCTGGGCTTCGACACCGAGACCAAGCCCAACTTCGTCAAGGGCCGAAAGCAGAACCCAATCGGGCTCATACAGATTTCCACGCTGGACAGGGCCTATCTCTTCAGGGTCAACGAGACCGGCATGACGCCGGGCCTTCGCATGCTGCTCGAAAGCCCGCACGTGGTAAAGATTGGGCAGGCCATGAAGCACGAGCTCCTCACCATGAAGAAAGAGCTTCAAGTCACTGGCAGGGGGTTCATCGACCTCCTGGACATAGCCCACAAGCTTGAGTGCGACCCCAAGAACGTCAGGGCCATGACCGGGATATTCCTCGGCTTTAGGATATCCAAGTCCATGCAGGTTACGAACTGGGAGGCGCGGGTGCTCTCCGAAAAGCAGAAGCGTTACGCCGCAACCGACGCCTGGGCCTGCCTTGCCGTCTACAGGGAGATCGAAAGGCGGGGGCTCCTGCGCAACATACGGTCGAACATCCACCGCTGAGGCCGCTGGGAATCCTGGGAAATCTTTTTAAAACTAAGAAGTAACAAAAATAAGGAGTTGCGCTTATGGGATACCCTGGGCCTATACAGATGAAGACGGAATACACGTTTCTCGTGCATGCTCTCCAATCGGCCATGCAGATATGTGGAAGGGCAAGGATTCTCTACAGCCCAAATATACTGAAGGCTATGGAACGCCTGAGCCAGGATTCCTACCGGAAAAGGGCTGCGTATTCACACGACCAGGCCGTGCACAACATATGCCAGGAAGAGGATGTCCCCGTATACTGCCGCGGCGAACTGCTCGACGAGGTCGACAGGTACAGGGACGCCTGCATTATCGAAGGGGACAAGGTATATCCGAGCATGAACGTCCTGATATCGTGGCTGTCGCATCATTATTCCCATGATATGACGTTCAGGGCACCAGATGAGAACCAGTCCCATGCATACAAAAGGATAAAGGCCGGCATGAAAATGAAGTTCAGGAAAAACAGCTCGTACCAGAAGGGAAAGCTCATCGATGATTACGAGAGGATAATAAGGGAACGCGGACTGAGGGAAATGCAGGCAAGCGAAATAGCCGGTGAAGCGGGGCCGCTGGAGAACTATTATGCCGTGGCAGGCGGCACTCCGGGGACACCCATGCAGCTGAATATCTCTTTCTGATGAATAAAAACCGTTTTTATTCTGCCGCCGACTATCTATTATAATGAAAGCCCAGGCTGCTTTCGAGTACATGCTCGTGGTCCTGATAGCGCTCGCCTTCATGGTGCCGCTCTGGACCTACATGATAACGGTCAACAGCGAGGCTTCAGACGAGCTTTCGCTTTCGTACGCAAAGGACGCGGCAAGGATGCTTTCCTCTGCCTGCGACCTCGTCTACACGCAGGGCCCACCGGCGAAGGTGAGCCTGACTATCTTCGTCCCGTCCGGGACGGTTGCTTCCGCGATAACCAACGGGACCATCATGTTCACCATAAGGCACGGCGGCGGGGAGAGCGTTATCTTCGCGGAGTCGAGGGCGAGGATTAACGGCACTTTGCCCGCCTCCAGCGGGTCCTACGTTATGGAGGTAAGTGCCCTGGATGATGAAAGCTATGACGTCGAGATACGGGAGAAGGCTTAGCGGGCAGTCCGCGTTCGAGTTCATGTTCATATTCGGCGTGCTGCTCGTGGCGACGGCCTTCGGCATGTGGGTGTCCGGGATAAAGGCGGGGGAGGTCAGCGAGACGATGAGGCAGCTGGAAATCGACGACTTCCTCACATCGCTTTCCGAGAAGATAAACACGGCGTGGATAGAGGGCGAGGGCTTCACGATGAACGCGACCATCCCGGAAACCATCGCCGGCATGGACTATACGCTTGACATAACCTCCAACCACATCACGCTCTTCGTTGGGGAGAAATACTACCTCAAGCAGATAATCGCCGCAAACGTCACCGGGACCTTCGTGAAGGGAGGGACGAGCAGGCTCACGAACACGGGCGACGGCATACTCGTCTCTTGATTTTAAATCAGGCCGCGAATTTATGCACATGAGATTCATACTCCGTTCCAAGGGCAAGTACGGCCGGGACCTCATGGAGAAGACGGCAGCCATCATAGAAGCTGCGGGAAGCTCGTGGACGCCGCAGATAGAGAAAGGATGCGATTTTGCCGTCATATTCGGGGGCGACGGCACCCTGATGAGGGACCAGTCCCTGCTTTCCTGCCCGGTCCTCGGGGTCAATCCCGGCAAGAGCGTCGGGTACTACATGAAGGCGGGAAGGTCCGATTTCGAAGGGAAGATAAAAAAGCTCATCCGCGGGAAGGCGGGAAGGGACTACCACGTCCACAGCCTCCTGCGGCTCTCTGCCTCGGTGAACGGAAAGACGATTCCGGCGCTCGCATTAAACGACGTCCTCGTGAGCCCCATCTACGTCAGGAGGGTGCTGAAGGCAACGCTTTCCGTCGGGAAGGCGAAGAGCACCGAGAGGAACTCCGGGATAATAGTGTACACGCCAACAGGCTCCCACGCGTTCGCCCACTCGGCGGGCGCAGGCAGGCTTCCCTACGACAGCAGCATGATGGGGGTCGCGGCTTTCGCCCCTTACTCGGGAAAGCTCAAAAAAAGCGAGATACTCGTCGCCAGGGGCCCGGTGAAGGTCGAGTGCCTGGGGGAGGAGGCCGAGGTCTGCATAGACGGAAGCGAAGTCAACCTCGCGAGGATAACGGCAGGCGACGTGGTGAAGGTGCAGAGGAGCGGAAGGCCGCTGCGGCTCGTCGGATTCTCCAAGAGATTTGACGCAAAGAAGTGAATCCTGATTTATCTTCCTGCTCTCAGGATGTTCAGAGGGTTGAAAGGAGCGTTTCCATGCTGAACATGGTGCCGCTGCAGCCGTTCTTTATGAGCGGGACGCTTTGTATCTTCAGGCCCGCGCCTTCGAGGAGGCTGAAGCCGAGCTTTATCTCCTCCGTGCAGGCGACGCCAACGATGCCCTCGTAGGATTTTCCCGTGAGTGCCCGCCTTATGCCGGAGCCTCCCGGGAGGACGTAGACGTCGTATCCCCTGCCCTTCGCAAGGCTGGTCGCCTTGTTGACGAGGCAGTCCGGGGAGCATCCCCTGCACGCGTAGGAGGAAACGTCCGGCAGGAATTCGGCCTTGCACCGGCAGTCCATGTATTTCCTCGCGCAGTGGGGAAGCAGCAGCGCCCTCTTGTTCGTCTTGAGGAACTCCTCTCGCGAGGAAACGTTCCTCACATGGGTGTCTATGAGGTCCTCTATGACCATCACGGAGTCCGACACGGGAAGGCCGGTCATCTTGTCGACTTTGAACTTCCTTATGAGGAGCTGGGCCGCGCCTCCCATCTTCTTGTGGACGTTCCTCCTCTCCGAGAACTTGGCAAGGTCTGAAAAGAAGGACTGGGAAAGCTTCGAAAGGTCGAAGTTGAAGCTGTAGGCCAAGGCAAGCACCTGTTAATACTTGAGCCAGATGGTTTTTATAAAGGGAGTTATAAAGAGGCGCGGGAATGGGACCGGAAACTGCAGCCGCAAGCCAAGGCTGACCGAATTTAATAACGTCCCTGCCGTAATACTAAAAGACTGGTTGCCATGATGATTTGGGAATTGCCGCTGCTCATCCTGCTGGTAGCGCTGTCTGCCTTCTTCTCAGGCGCGGAGATAGCGCTCTTTTCGCTGAGCAGCATCAAGGTGAAGAAGCTCATCAGGATGAGGAAGAGGGGTGCGGGGATGGTGAGGAAGCTCAAGTCCGACCCGCACAGGATGCTTGCCACGATACTCGTCGGCAACAACGTGGTGAACGTGGCCGCCGCCGCCATTGCGACCGCGGTTGCAACCGAAGCGTTCGGCTCAAGCGGCCTTGGCATAGCGACCGGGATAATGACCCTGGTCCTCCTCGTCTTCGGTGAGGTGATCCCGAAGTCCTTCTGCCACCAGAACGCGGAGAAGATGGCGCTCATGGTGGCCCACCCCCTGTACCTGATGTCGGTCATACTTTACCCGGTGATATTCGTCGTGGAGAACATGGGCAAGGGTGTGCTGCGCCTCATGGGAGTGAAGAAGAGGACCAAGGAAGACATAACCGAGGACGAGCTCATGGCCGCGATATCGCTTGGAATCGACGCGGGCGTGATAGACAAGAACGAAGAGGAGATGATGCAAAACGTCATAGAGTTCGGCGAAGAAAGGGTGAAGACTGTCATGACCCCGTTCCGGAGCATGGTCTACATAGAGCCGGGAAAGGAGCTTTCAGACGTCCTGGCCAAGATGCTGGAAACCAAGTACAGCAGGATGCCCGTCTATGACAAGGCCAAAAGGAAGGTCGAGGGGATAATCAACCTGCGGAGCATACTGAATTACATAAAGCTGAGGAACTTCTCCGTCCCCGTGAGGTACCTGATTGAGCCGGCCATCTACGTGAAGGAGAACGACAGCCTCGAGTACGCATTCGAGAAGCTCAAGATAAACAGCGCCCACATGGCGGTGGTCACAGACGGCCACAAGAGCGTGAAGGGCATAGTGACGATGGAGGACCTGCTCGAGGAGATAGTAGGCGAGATATACGATGAGTCCGACAGGAAGAGGTACGACATGAGGAGGATAGACAGGAAGACGGCCGTCGTCAACGGGGAGATGGCGGTCAAGGACATACAGCGCAGGATAGGCATCCCGCTCAAGGGGGGCTTCCAGACCATCTCCGAGCTCATGTCGGCGAGATTCGAAGGCCAGCCAAGGAAGGGCGACAACCTGAAGCTCAAAAACTTCATACTCACGGTAGTCCTGGTCGACAAGGACGACCCGTCCAAGATAAAGAACATAAAGATATACAAGAGACGCGGGAAGATACTGCATAAGTGAAGGCCGACTTTTAAATCGAACGTGCCATTCTCTTACTATGTGCTACGCCATACCCGGAAGGGTCGTCTCGCTCTCGAAGACCATTGCGACAGTGGACTACTTCGGCGAGGAAAGGAAGGTCCGAAGGGACGTCGCCGCCCTCTCGGTTGGGGACTACGTCTACGCGCAGGGCGGGGTGCTCGTGAGCAGGATTCCCGAGAGGGAGGCAGTCGGGATACTCGAGGCCTGGAGGGAGAGGTTCTTCGAACTGAAAGAAGTGGACCGGAGGATTTCCGCAGAGTCGGCGGAAAGTAAGATGTCCGGAAATCTGCTTGGAATACTGCAGAAAGCAAACCTTGGGAAGGACCTTACCAAGGCCGACCTGATGGTGCTGCTTTCATCCGGCGGCAGGGAGGAGACCAAGCTTCTCTCCGGGGCCGCAAACGCCCTGCGGCAGAGGGAGCACGACAACGCCTGCTGCGTCCACGGCATAATAGAGTTCTCTAACTTCTGCACGCAGGACTGCATCTACTGCGGCATACGCAAGGGCTCCAGAAAGGCAAAACGGTACAGGATGAGTGAGGAAGAGATAGTGGAGGCTGCAAGGCACGCCGCAAAGGACCTTTCCTTCAAGGCCATCGTCCTGCAGTCGGGAGAGGACCCATGGTACGACGACGGTAAACTCGAGAGGATAGTGCGGGAAGTGAGGAAGCTGGACGTTCTGATATTCCTGAGCATCGGCATGAGGAGCCATGAGACGTACAGGAAGCTGTACAAGGCCGGGGCGAGGGCAGCGCTCTTGCGCTTCGAGACCGCAGACCCGGCGCTCTTTGAGAGGATGAGGCCGGGAACGACGCTTGAGGCAAGGCTGAAGCTGATAAGGGACCTGCGGAAGATGGGCTACGTCATTGCGACTGGTTTCCTCATAGGGCTTCCCGGGGAAACCGACGAAGGTCTCGCGGAGAGCATAATGCTTTCGAAGTCGCTAGAGCCCGACATGCACTCGTTCGGCCCGTTCATACCGGCAGCCGGGACGCCGCTTTCCGAAGAGAGGATGCAGGGGCCGGAGAAGGCGCTGCGGGTGACCGCTGCGGCAAGGCTTGCCGACAGGAGGTCAAAGATACTCGTGACGACCGCTCTCGAGGTCTCGGGCGGTAGGGAAGGCACCGACGCAAAGAGGCTGGGCCTCCTCGCAGGGGGCAACTCGCTCATGATAGACGTGACGCCGGACAGGTACAGGAAGCTCTACACGATTTACGACGGCAAGGCCGAAAGAGCGGGAGCGTCAAGGCCAGTCGAAGAGAGGATAAAGGAGACAGTGGAGCTGCTCTACTCGCTCGGCCGGGCCCCGACAGACCTGGGGATGTGAATGGTGACTGTGATGGGAAACGTAAAGGACATAGTCGACGAGGGAATGATAGAAGGGATAATAGAAAGGACGAGAGAAGCACCGCCCGGGAAAATCGACGAAGTCCTTCGGAAAGCGCTCCTCATGAAGGGACTTTCACTTGAAGATATCGGCTATCTCGTAAATGTCAAAGACCCTGCGCTCGTGAAGAGGATGTTTGCCGCTGCGGCGAAGGTCAAGCAGGAAATCTACGGGGAGAGGGTGGTGTTCTTCGCGCCCCTTTACCTTTCCAGCTTCTGCGAAAACGACTGCTGTTACTGCGGCTTCCGCAAGGGAAACGACGTCCCTAGGAAGAAGCTCTCTATGCAGGAGATAAGGGGACAGGTGAAGCTCCTCGAGGATATGGGCCACAAGAGGCTGCTCCTCGAATTCGGCGAGGATGCGGAGAGGAGCGGCATAGACTACGTGACGCAGGCGATAAGGACCATCTACGCGACCAGGTCTGGGAAGAGTGGGCAGATAAGGCGCGTCAACGTCAACATAGCCGCGACGACCGTTGAGGATTACAGGAAGCTCAAAGAAGCGGGCATAGGGACGTACCAACTCTTCCAGGAGACCTACCACAGGAAGACCTACGAAAGCGTGCACGACGGACCGAAGGAAGATTATGAGAGGCAACTCTTCGCCCACGACCGGGCTTTTGCGGCCGGGATAGACGACGTGGGCCTCGGCGTGCTCTTCGGGCTCTACGACTGGAGGTTCGAAGTCCTCGCACTCGTTTCGCACGCGCAGTACCTGGACAGGAAATACGGCGTCGGCCCCCACACGTTCTCGGTGCCGCGCTGGCAGCCTGCAGATGGGGTTTCATGGAAACCGGAGCATCCCGTGTCCGAAGATGAGCTCCTCAGGATTATTGCCATTCTGCGCCTTTCCGTGCCCTACACGGGCATGATAATATCCACGAGGGAGCGCCCGGAGATACGGGCGAAATCGCTAGAGATAGGCATCTCCCAGACGTCGGCGGCCTCTAGGACGTCCCCGGGTGGCTACGGGAAGGACGAGGAGGCCTCCCAGTTCTCGGTCGCGGACAGGAGGAGTCTCGACGAAGTCCTCCTCGGCGTCATGAAGCAGGGCCTCCTGCCAAGCTTCTGCACCGCATGCTACAGGAAGGGAAGGACGGGGAAGGCCTTCATGGACATAGCAAAGCCCGGCGACATTCACAAGCTCTGCCGGCCCAACGCCCTGCTCACGTTCAGAGAGTACCTCGAGGACTACGCGTCGCCTGAAGTCAGGAAGCTCGGAAAAAAGGTCATGGCAAAGTACCTGGCAAAGATAGGCGACCCTGAGAGGAGAAGGGAAACGCAGGACCGGCTGCAGAGGATAGCGAAGGGCGAAAGGGACGTTTACTTCTGAAATAGACAGATGTCTCACATGTCCTGGATGGACAGGGTGAGGATGTTTGGCATCTTCTGCTTGGCTTCGTCTATGTATTTCCGTGCGTCGAGTGGTGAGGCCCCGGCCTTGCTGGCCTGCCTGATAAGCCTGGCTACTGTTTTG
>JAZDJY010000037.1:0-3489 GCA_043803615.1 Candidatus Aenigmatarchaeota archaeon
GACAAGATTACAGAAAAATATGGCGCAGTGTTTATCATAGGAATTGGTCACCCTTTGAAATCAGGTAAGCCCCATGATTTAAGGGCTGCTGACTATGATGACTGGTCTACTGCTACAAGTGATAAGACTACAGGCTTAAATGGGGATATCTTGTTTTGGGACGATTTAAGGAAAAGTGCCCTTGAGATTTCTTCAATGGGAATAAGAGTTGATGCAACCGCTTTATTGAAACAGCTCGAGTTTATGGGCCTTATAGACAGAAAAGAGCTTGAATTCCACAAAGGAATCATCGAAGGAAAATTTCCATTATCTGTCGGTGGGGGCATTGGCCAATCAAGACTGTGCATGTTCTTTTTGCAAAAGATCCATATCGGGGAAGTCCAGGTAAGTGTCTGGCCTGAGAAAATGATTGAAGATTGTGAAAAAAAAGGGATTAAATTGTTGTGACAATAAAATACGGCGGACGTTCTCCGCTACGCTCCGAACCACGTACTCTCGCCTTCGGCCGGGATTCAGTGCCTCGTAATCTTTCTCCTGGCTCCTGCATCATCATGAGTCCGCAGAATCGACGCATCGCCTGCGATTGTGACCTTGTCGTCCTTGACTGCGAGTGCAGTCCTTGCGCCCTTGGAAACTGCGAAGGAAAGGGCGCTCTCCATGTCGCTTTCTTTTTTTATCCTGTTGCAGGTTGCGGTCGCGAGGCTGTCCGCGAGGGCCGCGCTCTTTGCCGCTATCGTCACCAGGTCGCAGTCTCCGAAGGACAGGCTGTGGCCCATGGTTGACGAAGAGGAGCAGACCGAAAGCGGGGTGTTTTCCTTGTCGAGTTCCACGCATAGGCTATTTGCGGGACTGCCGTCGCCTGCGTAAAGGGCAATCCTAAGCGCCCTGTCCGTCATCGCGAAGACGTCCCCGCCGTTCTCTACGAGGCATGCGCGGCTTCCGCCATCCCTCATCTTCCTGCAGGCTGACTCGGCTATGACGCCTGCGACTGCGGCCATCGGGCCGACGCCTGCCACGGCCGAGGCCTCAAACATCTCCCTTATGATGGGCGGCATGGGTTCACTGTAATCGAGAGGCTCTAATGAGGTAAGGAACTCCGGATGCCCGGAAATCCAGCCTTCTATGATCCCCCGCGCCTTGCGTATGTCATCCATCGCAAGCTGCGCATGGGCTTGTGTGTCCGCGATTATCTTGACCTTGGTCTCCTTCACCAAGAATTCCGTCCTGTACATGCAAGCCGCCACTATTTTCCCTGCGGGGTGAATCCTACTCCTCCCTCGATATGGCAAGGAATGGGCAGGCGTCCACGCACAGGGCGCAGGCTATGCACTTCCCCTTCTCGAGAGTGACCGCGTAACCGCGGCCGAAGGACAGGGCCTTTGCAGGGCAGACCGAGATGCAGGCCCCGCAGTCCTGGCACTTCTTCTGGTCTATCCTTATCCTCTTTTCAAGGCTGTCGACAGAGATCCCCATGGAACGAATCTTTTTTATGGCGCCCTCTATGGCCCCCCGTTCGCCCTCGACTTCTATGCCCATCTGGCCGGCCTCCTCGGGCGTCACGAGGGCGCTGAAGATGTTCAGCCGCAGGCCGAAGTCCTTCACGAGCGTGTACGTCACGGGCTGCGTGACGAGCGCCTTTGGGAACCGCAGGAATATCTTCCTTTTCATCTGCGCACCTTCCCGAAAGGAAGCTGCTGGACCGGCTCCTGCAGCAGGAACCTGCCCTTGCTGACTTCGGTTTTCAGCTTCCTTGATATCTCCCTTGCCTTCCTGTAACTCGACATGCTCCCGGTCGGGACTTCCTTTCCGTGAACGTCTATCGTCCCGCTTCGGAGCTGCGCGTAGGACACGTGCTTCAAAACCTTCCCTGTGGACTGCGGATAGTCCTTCCCGTAGTCGACGACCGGCGCGAGTATCTCATCGTCCGGGACCGCGAGGCTCTTCATCATGTCCTCGTCGAGCACCGGCACGGGCACCCCGAGGCCGAGTGCCAGGCTTATGCCGTACCCGGTGAAGGAGGCGCCGACCACGTACCCGGGATCCATGGACTTCATGTCACCGCACACGCCCAGCGTCCCTGCGCCGCCAAGAGGGATGCCGTTCTTCCCCCTGGGCACGCCGGGGTTGTGCTGGGTGCCGCTCCAGAAGACGTAGCCCTGTGCGCCGGCAAGCCAAATCCTCGTCCCTATGCCTATGGTCCGGCAATGCGGGTCCTTGAGGAGCGGGCTGAGCTGGCCGCAGGTGCCGTAGTTCGCATTGCCCATCTCGGGGAGCAATTTCCCCATGTAGGTGTAGATGGTCTTCTTGCCGCAGTTGACCGCGACGTTG
Source organism: Candidatus Aenigmatarchaeota archaeon (assembly GCA_043803615.1). Taxonomy (GTDB): domain Archaea; phylum Aenigmatarchaeota; class Aenigmatarchaeia; order QMZP01; family JAFGSV01; genus JAFGFG01. Next base: position 2,329 of record JAZDJY010000037.1, read on the forward strand.
TAGTTCTGGTAAGCGTTCCTCGGGTTGACGAGGACGGCATGGGGAAGCTCCTCTATGTTGATCCACTTTTCGAGCTCGCTTCTGGGATAGCATGAGGACGGAACGCCCCTCGCCTTCAGGAGGACGTCTTTTCCCGCAACGATGTCCGCGATGACATGGCCGCCGCCGTAGGAGAGCTCCGGGACGCCGGGCTCGGAATTCCTCGCGGTCGCGCCGACGTAGAGGTCGACTGCGGCAAGGCCTGCGTAGCACTCAACGCCGTTTAAGGTCACGTGCCCGCCGCCGAACTTTATCCTGGGCTTTGAGTGGCCCACGTTAAGGAAGGCTCCGCTGCTGCACATGCAGCCAAACGTCGCGGTCGTGACGACGTCGATTTCCTTTGCGGCCTTGCCTGCGCCGTTGCGCCTGACGTAGTCTATGGCCTCCTCGGCGGTCATGACGACGGCATCGCCGCCTTCAATCCTTTCGTTTATCTCGGCGTAAGTCTTTGCCATCGTATGCTCCTTATGCACCGGGCAGAACTGGCCCGAAACGGGAAAATGAACGAAGGGGGCCTAAAGGCCCGCCTCCTTCCTTAATGTGTCAGCCTTGTCGGTCTTCTCCCAGGTGAATCCGGGCTCTTCCCTTCCGAAGTGGCCGTAGGACGCGGTCTTGAGGTACTTTGGCTTCTTGAGGTCAAGCACCCTTATGATGTCTGCCGGCTTCAGTGGGAAGTGCTTCCTTACGAGTTCGGATATTTTTTCCGTCGGTACCTTGTTGGTCCCGAAGCAGTCGACGTGGACGGACACGGGCTCAGCGACGCCTATCGCGTAGGCGAGCTGGACCTCGCACTTCTCCGCAAGGCCCGCCTTCACAAGGTTCTTTGCGATGTACCTTGCAGCGTACGCCGCGGACCTGTCGACCTTGGACGGGTCCTTCCCGGAGAACGCGCCGCCTCCGTGCCTGCCGACGCCGCCGTAGGTGTCGACTATGATCTTCCTCCCGGTGACGCCTGCGTCTGCGTAAGGGCCGCCCCTCACGAAGGCTCCTGTCGGGTTGACGTGGTAGGTGGTCTTCCCGTCTATCCACTTCTTGCAGATGGGCTTTATGATCTTTTCGAGGACCTCTTCCCTTATCTGGGAGTGGGGAATGCCCTCGTCGTGCTGCGTTGATATGACGACG
>JAZDJY010000038.1:0-3873 GCA_043803615.1 Candidatus Aenigmatarchaeota archaeon
GCGCTTTGGATGGTGGCGGAAGAAGTCCTCGATCACGGTTGCCTTCGCGTGGCCGTCGGCATAGCTTGCGCCTGCGGCCATGAGGCCCCGCTCGTGCAGCTCGTGCAGTATTATGAACTTCCTTTCGCCCTCCGAGATGTCGTCGTCTATCCATATCTCGTTTTCCGGGACGAAATGGTATATCCTGTCGTGGCCGCCGCCCCCAAAGTCGGTGAAGAAGAAATCCCGCACGAGCGTGCCGTCCACGACCCACACCTTGACACGGCCGCTATAGCTTTTGAGCAGCTTCTTCCTGACCATCTTGAAGAGCTTGATGTTTCCTCCGAGGCTGCCCAGCTTCTCTTTTGCCAGGAACTTGGCCCGCTCCCTCTTCTCAAAGATTGCGGCCTTCTCCGAGGCCCGGTCGTAGCCCATGCCGGATGCTATGAGCACGTGCTCGACGTACATGCGGTCTATGTAAAACTTCATCTCGTTCTGGTCCGACCCCTGGGCTATCCAGAACTCGTCCTCCGGGATGAATGGGAGCCTGCCGTGGTGGTCGTAGTTTACGAAGTCCTCGCAGACGTTCTTGCGCACGTACTCGCCGTCGACGAGCCATACGGTAATCTTACTGAGCTGGCGCAGCTTCCTGATGTATGGCATCGAGCCGTGGTGTAGCTTCCTTTTGCCGTTCTTGAAGTCTTCGTTGAGAAAGAAACGCTTCATCGGCTATCGTTTATATAATTGCCCGGGACGGCTTAAAAGAACATCCTCACACGTGCACGACCATCTCGTTTCCCGAAAGGACAACGACATCCCCGTGGCGGCACCTGGGGCACCTCACGCGGTCCGCAAGGACGGCTCCGTCGCCCTTCCAGTCGCAGTTGCCGCAGTATACCTTGGCCCGAACGGACGTCACAGACACCCTGGTCTTTCCTACCCTGCTGCCCTGCGTGAGATAGGAAAAAAGCTTCAGGAACTCTGCGGGGTCTCCCCTCATCTCGCCAAGCGTCACTTTCGCCTTCCTGTAGTTTCCTTCTTTTAAGAGCGCGATGAGGCTGTCGACCGCCTTCTCTTCTTTTATCTTTCGCATGTCCATGCTCCATCTTTGCCCGCAGAATTTAAAAAGGGAGCGCACGGCCCCTACCGATTAATAAGCTTTGCGCGCAATAATAATTATACATGGAAACATTGAGTGCGACGGAGGCTTCGGGAGCAACCGGAGGCGGAAACGGTTGGGAACGTGAGATGCTCGACCTCATGCAAAAGGAGAACTCCTGGGAGCAGATACTCTACCAGGTCGTCGCGATGAAGGACCTGGACCCGTGGAGCCTGGACGTCTGCGTCCTTTCAAAGGGCTTCTCGGAATACATAGCGACGCTTTCTGACGTCGACTTCAGGGTGCCCGCCAAGTGGGTCATGATATCCGCAGTGCTCGTGCGGATGCAGTCCGACCACATAAGGATACTGAAGGTGGACAAGGGCCCGGAAGATGAGTTCATGGGCCTTGACGAACTGGACGCGCTCGGGGGCGGGGCCGAGGACTTCATAGGCGGCCGGGAGATAGGAAGGGACGACATAATGCCCATGGAGGCTGCACATAAGAGGATGCCTGTCCGGAGGATAACGATAAACGAGCTCGTCGATTCGCTGCGAAAGGTCCTTGCGACCGGGGAACGGAGGGAGGAGGACATCCGAAACAGGATGGGCAGGGTCAACATCTCCACCGAGGACATAGCGGCAAGGATAGAGGGCCTCTACAAGAGGATAACCGGGATGCTTGGCAAGTTGGATGACGGGGGGGAGATAAGGTTCTCAGATCTCGTGGGGAAGTGGGAGAGGGGCAACGTCATAGACCATTTCATGCCCCTCATTCACCTGGACAACGACAGGAAGGTCCGGTGCACTCAGAAAGAGATGTTCAACGAGATATTCATAAAGGGCAGGAAAGGGGCCTGACATGAAGTACTACGGGCTCTTGCTCCTGGTACTTTCCTGCCTCGTCGCGTCCGTTTTCGTGGAGGGCGAAAGGCTCTTCCAAAGCGAGTTCTTCTTCGTCGCCTACGCCGCGATGGGCCTTGCGCTCATCATAGGCTCAAAGAAGGAGGAGTCGCTTAGAGTGGACGTCGGCCTTGGCCTCATACTCATCTTCGCCGTGGGCTTCCTCTCGACGACCATAATCACGCAGATGATGAGGAGCGGGGAGATAATCACGCTGCCGTTCAAGGTCGCAATCCTTGCATCCCTCGACTACGCGGCCATAGGATTTTTAAGACTGGGCAGGGAAATAAGGGATATGAAGAGGGTGACTGGCGATGGAAGGTACGAAATCGGCTGACCACAAGAGGCTCATAGAGGCCGCGGTCTTCATGTCCGCCGAGCCCCTGGACATAGGCAGGATATCCAAGATTGCAGGGGTCAATTCGCTTGGCTACGTGAAGGGGACGCTCCTTGAGCTGCGGGACGAGTACGCGGGCAGGGGCTTTCACCTGGTGGAGGGGCCGCAGGGATGGTCCTTCCAGGTGGACCACCAGTTCGCGGAGAAGGTCTCATGCCTCACGCCGTACTCCGACCTGCCCGAAGGCGCGAAGAGGGCGCTTGCGCTCATAGCCTTCAAGGAACCGGTCGCGCAGGCAGAAGTCATAAAGATACAGGGGAGCCAGTGCTATTCCTACATAAAGGACCTTTCGGAGAAGGGCCTTGTAAGGGTGGAAAAGCAGGGGAGGAGCAAGGTGCTTTCCCTTACAAAGGAGTTCGAGCGCTACTTTGGCGAGGAGAAGGAAAAAGTCAGGGAGAAGCTCATAAGGAAGCTTTCCGAGTCCGCAAAGGCAGGAGCACCCGCAGCAAAGCCAGCCTGAAAACATTTTATGCGGGGCGGGAATAGTTAACTATGGTGCCCCAGTCCCGAAAGATGCTGCTGATTGCCATTCCCATGCTTGCGCTGCTTGCGGCGCAGGCCGCACCCGCTGCTGCGCTAACGGCCGAAATCATCCCGCTTTTTCCTGCGAACGGCTCGTGGAACAACAGCGCCTACGGTGCGCTCCCGTTCACCTTCATCTTCTCGGACCCGGATTACACCGAAGCCCAGTGCTATCTCCACGTCAACGCAACGGACGTCGGACCGGTCCCGGTCGAAAACGGGACGGTCGGCCAGATTTTCCTGCCGGCCGCGCCGGCCCAGGGGCACAGCCGGTGGAACGTGAGCTGCGACAACGGCGGCTCCCGCAGCTCGGCGGACATGGACCTCTTCTACGACAGCGAGGCGCCCTCCGTCCAGCTCTCATCGCCCGCTGACGGCGCGGCCCCCGGGACCATCACCATGAACGCGGCCTTCAACTTCAGCGACGCCCTCAGCGGCAGCGCAGGCTGTCTGCTTCGCGCAAACGGCACTGCGATGAAAGCGCTTGCGAACGTGCAGAACGGGACTGAATCCTACATGGTCTTCGCCTGGGGGCAGAACGGGACCTACCACTGGAACGTGAGCTGCACGGACCTTGCGGGCAACACCGGAACCGCCGCCGAAAGGGTGGTGCACGTGACGCTTCCCATGAGCATGGACGTTTCCTCCCCCGGGAATACCACTTACGACAGCGACTACGTGAACCTCACCTTCAGCGTGTACTTCCCTGGAGGCGCCTTCTGGATGGGGTACAGGCTCGACGGAGGGACGGCCGTTACGGTGACCGGGAACACGACCATAGCAGTCCCGGCCGGGAGCCATGCGATAGAGGTCATCGCAAACGAGACAGCGGCCGCGTCGCAGAGCTCGACCGTCCACTTCACCATGGACCCGGACAACCCGATAAGCCTCGACCTGCCAACGGACGTGTTCGCGGCGAACACCTTCACGGTGAACGCGCACCTTTCGACCGGGGCCACCTGGTGCAACGCGTC
>JAZDJY010000039.1:0-5004 GCA_043803615.1 Candidatus Aenigmatarchaeota archaeon
CTCGTCTTCTTCTCCCTCCCGGTGCCGCCGCAGGTTTTGCATTTATCCTCTATCACGGTCCCCCTCCCGCCGCACCTGTCGCAGTGCGCGACCGATACGGTCTGCATGAAGCCCATCCTTCGCACGACCCTCACCTGCCCGGCGCCGTCGCACTTGGTGCACTGCCTTGCGGAAGAGCCGGGCCTTGCGCCGCTGCCCTTGCATGTCCCGCATCTTTCATGCCTGGGGACCTCTATCATCGTGCTGAGTCCCTTGAGCACGTCCGCAAGCTCTATGCGCAGGTCGTAGCGCAGGTCGGCACCGGGCTCCGCTTCCATCCTCCTGCCGCGCCCGCCGTGCATCCCTGAGAAGACGTCGAATATGTCGCCGAAGCCGAAGTCCCTGAACAGGTCGTCGAAGCTTGCAAAGCCTGCCCCTGCCTGCCTTGGGTCGAATCCCATGCCCTCGAGTCCGGCCTCCCCGTACTGGTCGTAGGCCGCCCTCCTCGCCGGGTCCTTGAGCACCTCGAAGGCCCCGTTTATCTCCTTGAACTTCTCCTCCGCTCCCTTGTCCCCGGGATTCACGTCCGGGTGGTGCTTCCTCGCAAGCTGGCGGAACGCCTTCTTCAATTCCTCTTCGGAGGCGTCCCGGGAGACACCCAGTATCTGGTAATAATCTTTCTTTGGCATGCAGACGACCTTCAGCAATCACTTCGGGGCGGCTTTTTATATTTGTTTTGCCGCGCCGCGGGCACCGGCGGCTGCGATGGCCGCAATATAAGACGGCAATCCATGTCAATGTCAGGAGGTGCATTCATGGGAATGATAGCCGAGTTCATGGGGTTCCTCAAGGAGTACAAGGTCGTTGCGCTCGCAATCGCTTTCATCATGGGCGTTGCGGCGACATCCCTCATCAAGTCGCTCGTCGACAACATCATCATGCCCTGCATCACGCCTTTGATGGCAGGTGGTGCCTGGAAGACAGCGACCTTTGCCATAGGCCCAATCCAACTTGGAGTCGGAGCCTTCCTTGCGGAGGTCATAAACTTCGTCATCATAGCCTTCGTGATATTCATCGTGGCAAAGTACGTCATGAAGGAAGTAAAGGTCACGAAGAAATGATGAAGAAGGGCTTTTCAATTTTTCCTTTTTGGAAATTTGCCATGCGTTCCGTGAGCATGGCGTACAGCCTTGCCGTCTCCGGCAGGAAATTCTCTCTTTTCATCTTCTCCCCGGCCTGTCCAATCGTCATGAACGTCCCGCGCCGTATCTCCGAAGGGTCGAGCCTGGGCTTTCCGCTGATGGTGAACGCATAGACGTGCACGTGCTCCTGGTCGCGGCCGTCGCGCTTCCTAAAAGAGCCGACGGACTCCGGCCGCACGCCCCTTATCCCAGCCTCCTCTTCCGCCTCCCGGAGAACTGCTTTGTCATGCGTCTGCCCAGAAGAGACGTGGCCGCCCAGGACGAGACTCCAGCAGCCGCCGTAGAATTCCTTGTCCTGCGTCCTCTGGTTCACGAAGATGCGTCCCTTTGCATCGAAGATGAAGAACATGACGGTCCTGTGGATGAGGCCCTTCCCGTGGACCTCGCTTCTCTTTGCCTTTCCGGTGACGTTTCCCTTCTCGTCAAGGACGTCCAGGAACTCTTCTGCCATTAGAATATGGCGCGCGGCGGGAATAAATCCTGCGGCACCCTGGGCTTTTAAGCCTTCGCGCCAAGACAGTCTCATGCGCGCCAGGATTGCCTGCATCCCGGAGGCCGGGAACTACAGATGCAGGGACTTTTTCAAGCTGTACCTTCGCGAGTGCGGCAGCGTGAAGTTCTATGATTCACCTGCGGACCTCCTCATCGGGGCTGGCGAAGGCTTCGACCTCATCATATCCGGCATGTACATGGGCAGTGAAGCGGGAATGGCTGGGATTCGCCTGTATGACGACCTTCGGAAGAAACCGGCGACAATGGATACGCCTTTCCTGTTCTTCTACCCGGCGGCGGGAAGTGACAAGATGCTGGATGAAGAGATACGCAAGCGCAGCATACCAAGCATCGTATCCCCGGATGGATGGAAAGAACTGCAGGAGACTGCGCTGAGGCTCCTTGAGGGAAACCCGGTCTGATATGCGTCCGGCTCCTCACTCGTCGTCTTCTTTTTCGACCTCGTAGTCGGCGTCGACTATGTCCTCGTCGTCCTTCTTCGATTTCTTCCCGCCGTGGGGCTTTTCCTCTGCCCCCGCGCCTTCCCCTTCCTGTCCCGCCGCCCCGGGCGCCTGCTGGTAGATGGATGCCCCGGCCTCCCCGACGACCTTTTGGAGGTCTTCCTTTGCCTTCTTGATCTTGCCTATGTCGTCGCCCTTCAGCGCCTCCTTCAGGGACTTGAGCGCTTCCCCGGTCTTTTCCTTGTGCTCCTTTGAGAGCTTTTCACCGAGCTCCGTTAGCGTCTTCTCGGTCATGTAGGCAAGCGAGTCGGCTTCGTTTCGTACCTCGGCCTCCTCCTTCATCTTCTTGTCTTCGTCCTCGTACTCCTTTGCGTCGCCAACCATCTTCTCTATGTCCTTGTCCGAGAGCTTGGTCGAAGCCGTTATCGTAATCTTCTGCTCCTTTCCCGTGCCCATGTCCTTTGCGGACGCGTGCAGAATGCCTGAGGCGTCTATGTCGAACGTCACCTCTACCTGCGGCACGCCCCTGGGCGCCGGCGGTATGCCTTCCAGGTTGAACATGCCAAGGCTCGTGTTGCCGCTCGCCATCTGCCTCTCGCCCTGCAGGACGTGCACGGTGACTGCGGGCTGGTAGTCCGCGGCCGTGGAGAACACCTTCTTCTTTTTCACGGGTATCGTCGTGTTCCTCTCTATGAGCGGCGTCATCACGCCGCCGAGCGTCTCTATGCCAAGCGTAAGCGGAGTCACGTCGAGGAGCACCATGTCTTTTACGTCGCCTGCGAGTATGCCGCCCTGGATTGCAGCCCCTGCGGCAACGCACTCCATCGGGTCGACGCCTCCCTCGACCTTCCTTCCCATGTAGTCCTCGACGAATTTCCTGACGACCGGCATCCTCGTCGGCCCTCCGACCATTATTATCCTGTCTATCTTGTCCTTCCCAAGCTTGGCGTCCTTCATGGCCTGCTCCGTGGGCCCCCTGCACCTGCTGATTATCGGGTCGATGAGCCTTTCGAGCATGGTCCTGGTAAGCTTAATGGAAAGATGCTTCGGGCCGGAACGGTTGGCCGTTATGTACGGGAGGTTTATCTCGGTCTCTAGAGTCGTCGAAAGCTCTATCTTCGCCTTCTCCGCAGCTTCCCTTATCCTCTGGACCGCGGTGTCGTCGCTTTCGACGTCGACGTCCTCCTTCTTGGAAAACTCGGCCATTATGTGCTTCATGATGGCCTCGTCCATGTCACGGCCGCCAAGCTGCGTGTCCCCGGACGTCGACAGCACAGTGAACGTGCCATCCCCGTACTCCATTATCGTGACGTCGAGGGTTCCGCCCCCGAGGTCGAAGACGATTATCTTGTGGTCCTGCCCCTTCTTGTCAAGGCCGTAGGCCATCGCGGCAGCCGTCGGCTCGTTGACAAGCCTCACGACCTCAAGGCCCGCTATCTCCCCTGCGTCCTTTGTCGCAGTCCTCTGGTTGTCGTCGAAGTACGCGGGCACGGTTATCACGGCCTTCCTTACCTCCTCGCCGAGGAAATCCTCCGCGTCCCTCTTTATCTTCTGCAGTATGAATGCCGATATCTGCTGGGGCGTGTAGTGCTTGCCGTAGACTTCGTATTTGTGGCTGCTCCCCATCTTCCTCTTCGCGCCGGTGATGGTGCCCTCGGGGTTCGTCACGGCCTGCCTCCTTGCCGGCTCGCCCACAAGCCTCTGGCCGTCCTTCGTGAATGCGACGACGGACGGGAACATCTTCCCCGCAACCGTGCTTCCCTCGGCGGAAGGTATCGTCGTGGGCTTGCCGCCCATCATGACTGCGGCCTGCGAGTTCGACGTGCCCAGGTCTATCCCGATTATCTTTTCCTTCGCCTTGGTTTCCCCTGTCATTATTCCATCTCCTTTCCTTTCGATACCCTGACCTTTGAATGCCTTATGACCGCGCCGTTGAGCGTGTAGCCCTTCTGGAGCTCCTCGATGACGATTCCTTCCTCCGCCTCGGATGGCGCGCTCATCAGTGCCTCGTGATAGTACGGGTCGAACTTCTCCCCCGCGGCCTCTATTCTCCTAAGGCCCCTCTTGCCGAGCACCGAAAGAAGGTTCCTCTGTATGAGCTCAATACCTTCTTTATCCTGCGCATTCTTATCCTTTTCTATCGCTGCTTCGAGTGCATCCAGCACGGGAAGCATCTCAGTAATGAGCCCCTCGTTTGCCCTCTTCTCAGACTCCTCTTTCTGCCTGTCCATGTGCTTCTTGTAGTTCTCAAAATCCGCCTGCAGGTACTGCATCCTCTCGGAAAGCTCGGAAATGTCCTTCTCCCTTTCGAGGATTATCCGATGGAAGTCCTTTGCCTTCTCCAGTTCCTCTGTGACCTTCCGGAGCACTTTTTCCTCCCCGGCCCTCGCCCCTTTTGCCTTTTCCGCTGCCATGATAGCTCCCGCCGTTATATGTTGTCGCGCATTTATTTATAAGATTTCTAGGATATCCTCATGAGGCTTTTTGTCGCGTGCGAGCTTCCAAAAGACGTGCGGGAGACGCTCTCCTCGGCGGGAAGGATGATGGACGCATCCTGCGCGAAAGTGAAGTGGGTGGAAGAGGAGAACATCCACCTGACCTTGAAGTTCTTAGGCGAGGTCCCGGACCGCGACGTCCCCGCGATAAGAGGAGCGCTCGCAAAGGTGAATTTTCAGACCCTCGTCTGCCGCATATCGGGCTTTGGCGCGTTCCCGGACGAGGAAAGGCCGCGCGTCATATGGGCCGGCCTGGAACCCGGGAAGGTCATAGCCGGGCTGCACGAAGAAGTCGAGTCCGCGCTTGCAGGCCTCGGCTTTCCAAAGGACAGGGACTTTGCGCCGCACGTCACCATAGGAAGGGTCAGGGAGGCA
>JAZDJY010000040.1:0-7006 GCA_043803615.1 Candidatus Aenigmatarchaeota archaeon
TTTCCAGCCTGGCTTCCCTTGCGACGCCGTACATGATTGGATATTGGGACAAAGTTTTATAACTTCTGCGTGCCAACCCATGCCCCATATAAGGCCGGTGCCCAAAAATATCTCATGATAGACGTCCATGCCCACCTGTGCTACGAAAGCCTTGCTGCCGAGAAGGAGAAGGTGGCCCTCGAATGCGAAAAGTCGATGAGGGCGGTCATCGTCGGGACGGCGCGCTACGACGAGTGCGTGTGCGCGCTCGACCTCTGCTCCCGCCACAAGAACCTCTTCCCTACGCTCGGCTACCACCCGGCGGAAGGCGGAACCGGGATTGACGGCATAATAGAGCTTGCGAGGAAGCACCGCAAGGAGATAGTGGGGATTGGCGAGGTCGGCCTCGACTACCACCGGGTGAAGGACGCCGCGGCGAGGAATGCCCAGAGGGCGGTATTTTCGGACTTCATCGCGCTCGCGGAAGAGCTTGCGAAGCCCCTCGTGGTGCACAGCTGGGACGCTGAGGAGGAGTGCTTTGATATGGTGAAGGGCGCAGGCGTTCCGGTCGTCTTCCACTGCTACTCCGGGGGAAGGGAGCTTGCGCAGCGCATCATTTCGAGAGGGTTCGTCATCTCGCTTTCGACGCACGTGCTCTCTTCAAAGGACCACCGGAAGCTTGCAAAGGACGTGCCGCTCTCGCAGATGGTCCTGGAAACGGACGCGCCGTTCCTCTCGCCTTACAGCTACCTGAAGGCCAAAGGCGAGGAGCACCTCCTCAAGCAAGGATTCGACCCGCAGAAGAACTATCCCTGGAACGTATGGTTCTCGGAAAGGAAGATAGCCGAGATAAAAGGCACGTCGGTAGAGGAAGTCGACGAAATTTCCTCGGAGAACGCCGTAAGCATCTTCGGGCTGGAACTCTGAGGCACGCCGCTGGCCTGCCTAAGCATATAAATTTCCGCCGCCAATTATTTTTTGGCACGGGTTGCCGGAGTTGGTAACATGAACATGAAGGAAAAGCTGGTTCGGGACAGGATACCGGAGATAATCAAGCGCGAGGGAAGGGAGCCTACCGTCAGGATTGCCGGCGAGAAGGAATTCCCGGTGCTCCTGCACAAGAAACTCCTGGAGGAGACTGGGGAATTCACGAAGAAGCCCAGCGTCGATGAGCTTTCCGACGTCCTGGAGGTCGTCTTGGCGCTTGCCGGCGAGATGGGCATAACCTGGGAGCAGCTAGAGTCCGCCGCGAACAAGAAGCGGGAGCAGAAAGGCGGCTTCGTCGAAAGGATTGTGCTCAAGGGATGATGCCTCCCCGCGACTTTGCCGTGCATGTGCATCTTCGCGCTCACATATATAAGCGGAGAGCTGAAATAATCATAGTGCTGAAATGACGACGATAAAGGTTCTTGAAAGGCCCAAGCTTGTGAATCCCGTCCTCTTGGTCGGGCTTCCCGGCGTGGGCAACATAGGAAGGGTTGCTGTAAGCTACCTCGTGAGCGAGCTTTCCGCAAAGAAGTTCGCAACCCTATATTCGGAGTGGTTCTTTCCCTTCGTCATGATACACGACAAGAGCATGATAAACCTGCTCAAGAACGAGTTCTACTACGTCAAGGGGAAGGGAAAGGGCAAGGGACAGCGCGACATGATACTGCTGGTCGGCGACTGCCAGTCGCTTTCGCCACAGGGCCACTACGAGGTGGTCGAGGACATACTCGCTTTTGCGGCAAAGCTCGGGGTCAAGGAGATAGTGACGGTCGGCGGCCTTGCGACGGGCGAGCTTGAGAGCGGGGAGAAGGTGATAGGGGCGGTCACGGACGACGCCTTCATGAAGAAGTACGCCGGCAAGGGCATAGACTTCAACGCGAGCGCAAAGGTCGGCTACATAGTGGGGGCTGTGGGCCTCATGCTGGGCCTTGGAAGCGAGCACGGCATGAACGGCATCTGCCTCCTGGGCCAGACGAGCGGCTTTCCGATAGTCACGGACCCCACGGCCGCGGAAAACGTCCTGGGCGTCATAACGAAGATGTTCGGGCTCAAGCTCAACATGAACAAGCTAGAGAAGAAGGTCGAGGAGATGGAGGACTTCATAAAGAAGGTGGAAGGCCTGCAGATGAAGGCCGTCTCGGAGCTTGCGAAGACCGCCAAGGGCGCGGCCAGCGGCGAGGAACTCAGGTACATAGGCTGAAAGCTTATAAAGAAAACGTACACTATAATTAAAAATCTCTTCGAGGTGTTCTTTCATGCGCGCAAAGGAAAACTACAGCCACTACGAAAAAATCAGGATAATCTCTGCGAGGGCGCTGCAGATATCACAGGGCGCTCCCGTGCTCGTTGCGAGGAAGAAGGGCCAGATAGACCCTCTTGAGCTTTCAAACCTCGAGTGGGAGGCAGGAGTCATCCCGATAGAGAGCGTGCGAAGGGTCGAGTAAGGCCGGTAAAGCCGAGGCAAAGTGGCAGCCGGGGATAACTTTCAGATTTTCCTAATCTTCCAATAGCCACGATACGTCTGCCTCACGGTTCGGCGGCTCACCGCCGAATGATTCTACCCAAGCCGTCCTGCACCTCTTCAATGCGAAGTCGTATTCTTTTGTAACTTCTTTTCTGTATTTCAATCTCGCATTCTCCTTTGCTTCCTCACATTTGCCCGTTATGCGCTTCACTTTCCTTTGCCTTATGGAACCTTCTATCGCATCCGTGGTCTCGGCGACGGTGTAGGCCGCCCCGAATGATATTCCCTCTTGTATCGTCGGGTCTAGACCCGGGTCTATGTTATTCAGCAGACCCTTTGTTATGAAGTAGGTGCCTATGCCGGCAACCAGCGTCTGGAGGCTGTTCATGATCTTGAAGACGTACGTCTTCCTGGAGTTCAGGTCGAGTTTCTTGTCCATCTCAGCCTTCGCGTTCTCCACAGACTCCCTGTATTCACTCTTCCTCGACAGTTTCCCGCTCCCGAGGCTCTGGGCGCTCAGGAAGACCTTTGTCATGTATTTCCATTCATTTGAGTCTTTCTGGCAGTTGTCCACCTTCATGTAGAAGTCGTCTATCACGCGGTAGGCCCTATGGCGACTCTCGGTGTCCTCAGGTGAGAGGGCTGCATAGAAAGCGTGCCCGAGCTCGGCGACCCATTCAGGCTCGAAGACAGCGTTGTTCATTGCCGTTTTTACCACTTGAAAACTGGGACTCAAAGTTTTTTAAACCCTTCGGCGCCATGCAGGATCCATCATGCACCCATACAGGCGGTTAAGCCGTTTATGATTTATTAGCGGGATTTCCCAATTCAATGATGTATGATACTTAACATGAAGCTCTACTTCACGCTCAGCGGCTCGGGCTCGCGCGCCATCCTCGTCAAGCTCTGGACCAGGCAGTCATGCTACCGGGCGGCCGTCCCGCTTCCCCCTTCAGCGGAAGACAGGACGCGGGAGATAGCCTCATCCTTCTCCACCATAAGGACCAACTTCACCGGCCTGAATGAGGAGGACTGGGCGTCCTTCGACGCCATGCTTTCGCAGCTGGGAAAAGGCGTCCACCCGTCCCTGCGGCTTGCCATGTCCCTTGCCTGCGCCAGGGCGGCAACGGGCGGCGACATCTGGAAGATTTCCGGCGGGGAGAAGACGAGGTTTCCCTACATAGCGGGGATAGTCGCGGCCGGCAGCTCATGGAAGGAGTTCATGCTCCTGCCCAAGAAGGAGCGGACGGTGACGGAGGCTTTCAACTCACTCTCCGAGGCATGGAAGGTGATAGGCGAGGAGATGAAGAACCACGGCGCGCTGCGCGGAAGGACGGCAAACGGAGCCTGGGCAAGCGACTTAAGCGACCCAGAGATACTCTACCTCGTCCACCAGGTGGCAGGCGACTACGGCATGGGCGTCGGGGTGAACGTCGGCGCGCAGAGCATATGGAACGGCAAGGCATATGCCTACCCGAAGGCTGCAGGATCTATGAAGAAGGAGCTTTCATCCCCTGAGCAGATGTCATTCTTATCGGCGGTGAACGAGCACTATAGCCTCGCCCTCATCGAGGACCCGTTCCACGGCTCGGATTTCACGTCGCACGCCCAGTTCTCCGAGAAGTTCCCGGGCACGGTGGTTTCCGGCGGGGACCTATACCGCGGGGACGTCCCGAGAATGAAGTCCGCCTACAGGTACAGGCCGACCGGCGCCGTCTCCATGTCCTCCGATTCCCTTTCGACAATCTCCGGGCTTTCCGCCGTCTGCGACTTTGCGAGGGGAAAGGGGCTGAAGCTGTGCCTTGGCATATCCTCCCAGGAGACCGAGGACAGCTGGATTTCGGACCTTTCGATAGCCTTCGGCGCGAGCATGCTGAAGCTTGGCGTCACGGGCGTCGGCAACACCTCAAAATACGCACGGCTTCTGGAGATTTGGGAAGACGCAAGCGAGCCTTCTATGGGAAAGATTGACGCCTAGCGGCGGGTCTCTTTTCCAATCCACGCCATGTATTCTCCGGACCCTTCCGCGGGCACGGAAAGGAACTCGGGGAGTTCGTACGGATGGCCCTTCTTCACCGCTTCCTCAAGGGCCTTCACTTTTCCCTTCGATGTCTTCATGATGAGCAGCAGTTCGCTTCCCTTCTCTATCTTTCCCTTCCAGCGATAGATGCTCGTGACCCCGGGCACAATGCTGACGCACGCGGCAAGCCCCGCCTTGAGACTGGACTGTGCGAATTTCTCTGCGGACTTGCTGTCTGGAAAAGTAGTTAGGGCCAGAACTAATTGAGGCATGCTATGACCTCGTGCACCTTGGTTGCGTCCTCCACGATGAAGTCGGGCCGCAGCCTCTCTGCCTCTTTTCTCGTGAGCACTCCCGTGAGAACCGCGACCGAGCACATTCCGGCCCTCTTCGCGGCCACAATGTCGTGCCTGGAATCCCCCACGTACACGGCCTCGCGGGGCTTCACCCTGAAGTGCTTCATGGCCTTGATGAGCATGTCCGGGTTGGGCTTGCCCTTCTTCACGTCGTCTCCCGAGACCACGAAGTCGAAGTAGTGGGTGAGGCCCAGCTTCGAAAGAAGGCCGTTGAGCATCCTCCTGCTGTTGCCCGAGCCGACCGCAAGCCTGACGCTCTTCTTGAGGTTGAAAAGCGACCTCTTCACCCCCTTTATGTGCTTGACTGAAGAGGTGAAGTCCTTAGAGGACGTTATGTCGACGAAGTGGCTGTACACCCTTTCGAGCGCCTCCTCGTCGCACGCCCCGCCGGAGCCCTTGAAGACCTCTATGTAGGGCTTGCCGAACTGTGACTTTATGTCGTCGTAGCTGAAGTCCTGATGGACGCCTGCCCTTTCCGTAGCCTCCTTGTAGGCATCGGCAAAAGCCTCGTTGGAATCCACGAGGACTCCATCGAAATCGAATACAACAAGCTTTATCATTAGAATCAACTGAATCAGACGGAGTTATTTAATACTTTGGCCGGAGGGATTTAAAAGCTTGCCGCCCCGCTCAGCCTATCACTGTCCCCTCGAAGTCCTCGCCTGCTATGAGGCTCTCCAGGTTCTGGAGGTCCCTTATGTCAACCACGGCGACCTTCACCGCGTTCTCGGCTATCATCCTCGCGGCGATTGAATCGACGACGGTCTTCGTCCCGGGCTTCACGGCACCGGTCCCCGCCATGTCGACAAGATCCTCCGGGGACATCTCGGACATGAAGATGGCATCGCTGTACTTCTTGGGGTCCTTCGTGTACACGCCCTTGACGTCGGTCCCTATGACGAGCAGCTCCGCCCCGACGGAAAGCGCGCACTGCATGGCCACCGTGTCCGTGGTCTGGCCGGGCCTAAAGCCGCCCGTGACCACGATCTTTCCCCCGGCGAAGGCCTTCTTCACGGCCTCCTCGCTCTCCGGGACGTACGGATGGGCCGCGCCGTCGAGGATGTCCACGAGATATCTCGCGTTCTTCCTGGACGCATCTATGCCAACCTTGTGGAGCCTCTCGTGGCTCTTGCTGCCCTTCTTCCTTGCGCTCTCTATCATCTTCCGCGCGAGCTTGCCTCCGCCCACGGTGACGACGAGCCGGTGGCTCCTGGAAAGCTTCCGCAGCGTCTCGGCAAGCCTTTCTGCAAAGAACGTGTCCGGTTTCTCAGTCGGGCAGAATACGGACCCTCCCACCTTCAGGGCGATTATCATGGTAGATGTATGTAAAGGGCGGGTTAATAAATGGTGCAGGCCGCATGGGTTTTGCCACACCTTTTGGCGGATTACCAAGGCCGCATTTTGCCCATTTCACCCGTTACCGGCGGCCTTCCTTGCGTCGAGTTCGGTGATGCGCTCGTGGTAGTCCCTTGCAATCTTATCAAAGGTCTCCCTGTCTATCTGCCGGCCGAGGTACTTCTTCTCGGCCTCCTTCATGAGGTTCTTAAGTTCCTTGCGCTTCCTCTCATCGTCCTCCTTGCTGGGCGCGGCAGCCTGCGCAAAAGGAGCAGCCGAAGCTGCCGTGCCGCCTGTCCTGCGGGAAAACAGCGGCCTTTGGAAGAAGAAGAGGGCGGCGACTATCGCATATCCCACGGCAAGGACCGCCGCGGGCGCCGTGAGCATGTACCGGCCGGCGTAGATGGAAACCTCATTTGCGGTGACATCCTCGAGGAGGCTGAGGGTTCCCGATGCTATCCACAGTGCCGCAAGCACCCCGACAGAGCATGCCGCGGGAAGGAGCTCTATCAGGAACCTCCTCTCCTTCATCATGAAGTATGAAGCGTACGAGAGGAACAGCATGAACAGGAAGATGTAGAGGATGCCGTCCCTGAAGAAGATGAGCATCTGCAGCATGCCTGGTATGTCCACCATGGATGCTGCAAACGAAAGCATCCACACCATGAGGGCTATGATGAACGTCCAGAAGACCGACATCGCCATGGGCCCTGCGGGGCCAAACGTCCTATGGAAGAAGCCACCCTTTGCGTTCCCGCCTTCAGCCATGATAATTCTTATCCCCGGATGCTAAAATATGTTGGAAGCGGAGGTTCTGGAATGGCATGCAGGCATCGTCGCGCCGTTATTTCTTCGACATCGTCC
>JAZDJY010000041.1:0-16478 GCA_043803615.1 Candidatus Aenigmatarchaeota archaeon
GGCACTATGCCTGAATGCTGCGGGTCCGTGTATATGAGCTCTATGTCGTCACCCTTGTATACAGTTCCCATGAGGATCGCCTCGCTTGAAGTCATGTTAGCAACCTCAAACTCTATGCCTTCAAGCGTGAATGACATGTTCCCAGGGATGATTGTGCCATCGACGGACACCGTGCCATTTGAAACTTCCAGCGCGTAGCTTTCGGGCCCCAGCGTTATCGTGCCCTTTCCGTCCCTTATCTGTATAGGCTTTGAGACCTTCGCTTCGAACGACCCTTTGGATGAGAGCAGTTCCTCAACGACGTTAGAGCTTAAGCCTGTTGCCTCTATCTGGACGTACCACCCGTCGGAGGACTGCACCGGTGTGAATGACATTTCCTTCAGGCCGTAGATGTTGGTCCTCGTCTGCAGCGTGCTTATCACCTGCTCTATCGTCGCCTGGGTGGCGTTGGACGTTGGTTTCAGTATTATCCTCGTGCCTCCGCGCAGGTCCATGCCAAAATTGAGGTTCGTGGCTTCGAGCGTCTGCACTTCTATACCCAGCGACTTGTTCACGAAGAATGAGTACACCTGCCCGTCTGCCGTCAGCCTCACGTTGCCGCTGGCCGAAAGCGTGCTGCTGTCCCAGTCGGAGATGGTCTGGACTTGGACGCCGTTTATGTCGGATATGACCATGCCCTGCTTCAGCACGCCAAACGCCGGGGAGTCCCTGGTGACGTAGACTATCTCAAGGCCGTGCTTCCTTTCCTTGAAGCCTATGGCCATCAGGGAGCCTAGCACTATCACGATGAGCAGCAGGACACGCCAGTATTTTAGCATCATCAAACACCCTTGGACTCGTAGTACCATCTGAGCATGACGGAGTTGAACATCCATGTGTTTATGATGTCCGCGGAAAGTCCTATGAACAGGACGGAAGCTATTCCGATGAGGGCTTCGGGAACGGGCGCTATGAGTATCGCGCCGACGGCTGCAAGGCTCGTCGCTGTCATGGTAAGGCCCGTCTTCACGGCGCCGCCTACCCTTTCGCCCACTTTGCCCGTGGAGTCCTTAAGGATCCGGCTGTTCAGCATGATGTCGGTATCCACCGAGTAGCCCAGCATCATGAGGAGTGCGCCAAGCGATGCGAGCGTGAACTGTATGCCGAATATGTTCATGAAGGCAAGCGTTACGACCATGTCTGCAATAGCCGTGAACATGGTCGTGAGGGACGTGGCCACCTTCTTGAAGACGATGAACGTTATTATGCCCATGAAAATGAATGCCAGCACTATGGCCATCTGGGCCTGCGACCAGAACATGGAGGAGAGGGAAGAGCCTGTGTTCTCGATGGAAAAGTCCGTTATATTTATGCCGCCGGCTTTGAGTTCCTCCAGCATGGCCTTGTAGTCGGCAGAGCTGTCGACCTGGATGGTCGCGCCGTATTCGCCAAATCCCCTCATGCCGCGGACTACAACGTCGCCGAACTGGTTTCCAAGGGCTGCCTCTATTGCGGCCGCGGAGACCGCCTGCTGCGTCTTTATGGTGAGCAGCGTCCCTCCCCTGAGCTCTACGCTGCGGTCGAACCAGTCCCCGGTCGAGACGTACTTGCTGGTGAGCGCAGCGACGGAAAAGATGAGCAGGATGACCGGCACGATGGCAAGCAGCCTGTAGTCAAAGGTTATGCCTGCTACCTTGACTTTGCGGTCGATTGCCATAAAAATGACCCGTTTGAGATTTGCCCAATCTTACATTCTTTCCTTTGGCTTTCTGTATATTTAATGGCCGGGGTTTTTATTACTAGTATGCATGACATAGTGGTCGTGGGGGCCGGTCCCGTGGGGTCGATGCTTGCCTCCCTGTGCGCAAAAGAACTGGACGTCCTCGTCCTTGAGGAAGACGACATGGCCGGCAGGAAGGCCTGCTCCGGCCTTGTTTCGAAAAGGTTCGTGGGGATGCTGCCGCGCAAGGTGAGGAATGGGGACATTGTCCGCCACAAAGTCAAAGCCGCCATCATCCATTTAGAGGGCAAGGCGCTTGAGTTGCGGCAGAGGGACTATGCGTACGTCCTTGACCGCGACCGCCTGGACACGCTGATGGCCCGTCACGCGCAAGGGTGTGGGGCGCAGATACGGTACGGCGAAAGTGTCACCAAAATATCGGAAGGAAAGGGCTGCATGGCGGCGCTCTCTAATGGAAAGCCTTACGAGGCGTCCGTCATATGCGGTTGCGACGGCGCGCGGTCCGTTGCGGCAAGGCACATGAACGTCGGGCCAGTAGAAATCCTCAACGGGCTGATAATACACGAGAAGAGGCGCGCTTCCGAGGATTTCGTCGAGATGTGGTTTTGTAGTGCCGCGCTCCCGGATGGCTTCTTCTGGAAGATACCCCGCGGCGACTGCATGGAATACGGCTGCATGGGGAAGGCCGTGAATTTTAAGTCGCTCGAAAGGTTCTTCTCGCTGCATGGCCGTGGTGGGCTTTCGAGAGCTGCGGCGCCGATACCAATCGGAAGCGCCGAAAGGACGTATGCCGACCGGATGATATTGGCAGGCGATGCGGCCGGCCAGACGAAGCCCTGGTCCGGCGGTGGCCTCACGTACGGACTCATAGCGGCAGGCTGCGCTGCAAAGACTCTGGAAGAGGCTTCGATTAAGCGCGATTTTTCGGCCGCGCTCCTTTCCGGATACGAGAGGTCGTGGAAAGGCATCCTTTCCCGCGACATCGGGGCTGGGATGCTCCTGCGGGAGATGCTAAAAGACATGGACCCAGGGGCGCTTTCTTCCATCGTTGCGGCCGCTGGGGCGCTCTCGGGCAGGGCGGCTGGGATAGACTTCGATTTTCCCTTCTCAGGCGTCTTGGGGAAAGCCGTCCGCCTCAATGGAGAATGAGCCCGCGGCCGAACGCTGAAGGAGATGTTGGATAGGGCCCTGCGGAGAGGATTCCGAAGTATTCGGCCTGGGACCTTGCGACTGCGCTGTACTCAAGGATTGATTTCACGGCGGAAAAGTCCGGGGAGCCGCCGCAGCTGCCGTCCGTCTCCTCCGCATACCTCCACTCTACGATGTCGCCTTTTTTCAGCTTCTGCTTATCTACAGCGTTCGTCCCTATCTCCCCGTTGAGGTAGAACTCGTTGAAATTGCCTTCTGCGCCCTCAATCTTCCCGTTTATCGAGGTGAGCAGCATGCTTTCAAAATCGCTTTCATATTCCGCCGAGACGTCTATCCCGGCGCCGGAAAGCCTCCTCATGGTGAGCTCATAGACGCTTTCGCCATTTTTTTCTGCCGCAAGCACCACCCTCTGGTAGGTCTTCTGGCCGTTTATGAGCTCTGTTTCCTTGTACTCTATGTTGAGCACGCCGGCATCGTACGTCGCCTTTAGCTCTGAGCCCAGCACGTTCTCCGCGTATCTTTCTATGGGCAGGATGCCTGGATGGGCGGCCTGCTCCGCAGCGCCTGCCTGCATGAGGCTTTCGTTTCTCTGGGATGCTGGTGGCTCCATCTCGTGCAAGGCCGCGCCGTCCATCGCAGCTGCCTTCCGGACGTCCTTTTCCGATAGCAGCTTGTACTCGATTTTCACTGACTGCTCTTTTTCGTCGAAGTATGTGCCCGATATTTGGAGGCCGAATTCCGACGTGTAGCTTTCATCGGAAATCTCGTCTTCTTCGTACCTGCCTTTCGCCGGAATTCTTTTTGTGGTGTCTTTCATCTCTTCGTCGATAGAAGAGCGGACATTTTCAGAAATCCTCGTTTTCCCCGTAGCTCTTTTCTCCTGCCTGGGTGGAATGGCGGGATTGGCCAGGAAGTCTACAGTGCCAATATCGGACTCGTACAGCGCCGTGGCCTCTTCCAGCAGGGGAAACCTCTGTGGGTCGTTCATGATTAGAGAGGCCGGGGTGCTTTAAAAAACTTCTCCCGATTCATGCCGGAGTGCCCAAATGCTGCCGGTTCTTAAGTCGGGGTCAGGCCACCGGCCTGAACTTGAAGCCGTAGTGTATGAGCCCGGATTTTCCGTCTTCCCTGATCTTCCGAAAGCATGCCTCGACCGGCATCCCTATGCGGGCGTCCTCGGGCCTGCAGTCCACGACCTGCGAGACGACCCTTGCGCCCTCTTCGAGCTCGACTATGGCCATTATGTAGGGCACGTACCGTTCGAATCCTTCAGGCGGGACTCTCGTCACGGTGAATGCGAAAATCTTCCCCTTCCCGGAGAACTTGTGCTCGGAAACCTTTCCCCTCCGCCTGCATCTTGGGCATATGATGCTCGTCGGGTAGAAGTAATAGCTGCAGCTCTCGCACTTGGAGCCCACGAGGCCGTACCTTTCCTTAAACCTTCTCCAGTGGTGGGCTACGGCTTTTTCTGTCATGTCACTCACTCTTCCTTGAAAGTATGTGGACCACCACGGTGGACCCGGAGCCTCCGACGTTGTGGGCAAGCCCGGTCTCGGCTCCCTTAACCTGCCTTCCGCCGGCCGTTCCACGCAGCTGCTCTACGAGCTCGACTATCTGGGCCGCCCCGGTCGCGCCCACGGGATGGCCCTTGGCCTTGAGCCCGCCGGAGGTGTTTATGGGTATCCTTCCCCCTATCTTCGTTTCGCCGCTCTCGACGAGCCTGCCGCCCTCGCCCTTCTTGCAGAAGCCCAGATCCTCTGTTGCAATTATCTCGTTTATGGTGAAGCAGTCGTGGACCTCGGCGAAGTTCATGTCCTTTGGGGCCATGCCGGCCTGCTGGTAGGCGTTCTTCGCCGCGGAGAGTGTTGCGCCGACGGTTGTTATGTCGTTCCTCCTGTAAAGGCCCAGCGTGTCGGAGGCCTGTGCCGAGCCCCTTATGTATATCGGCGTGTCCGTGTACTTCCTTGCCTTGCCGGCGGGCACGAGTATGAGGCAGGCGGCGCCGTCTGCTATGGGAGAACAGTCGAGAAGCCTCAGCGGGTCTGAGACCAGCGGGGACTTAAGCACGTCCTCCACCGTTATGCGGCTGTGGTACTGGGCGCTTGGGTTGTGCATGGCATTCTCGTGGTTCTTCACTGCGACCATGGCTATCTGCTCCCTCGTGGTGCCGTACATGTGCATGTGGCGGTTTGCCATGAGCGCGTAGACTCCGGGGAAAGTAAGCCCGAAGTAGGCCTCGTTGTCCCTGTCCATAGCGCCTGCGAGCGCCGTGGTCGCGAGGCTTCCGTAGACGTCTGTCATCTTTTCCACGCCGCCGACGACGACGCAGTCGTACCTGCCGGACTCGATGGCCATGCACCCGGTGACGAGTGCAACCGACGATGACGCGCAGGCTGCCTCGGTCCTTATCGCGGGCACCGGATTGAGACCCAGGTAGTCCGTGAAAAGGGCTCCCGTGTGCTCCTGGCCGACGAACATGCCTGAAGACATGCTGCCGCCTACTATCAGCTGTATGTCCTTTCCGCTTATCCCGGCGTCTGAGACGGCCTTTATCCCGGCCTCTGTTATGAGTTCCCTGAGCCCCTTCTTCCAGTGCTCGCCGAACTTCGTTATCCCAATGCCTACTATGGCGACCCTGCTTTTCATCCCACCACACCCTTTATCTTCTTTCGGAATCTCGCGTACATGGCGTAGTCGAGGTATTCCTTCTTTTCTATCATGTCCCTGACAAGGGGTGCCTTGCCTCTCTTCTCTTCTATGCCGTCGGCCACGGTAAGTGTGAAGGAATCGGAGCCCGCGCCGGACCCAAACGACGTGAGGAGTATCTTTTCTCCTGGGGATGCAACGTCTAGGACGGCGCACAGGCCGAGTATCGAAGCGGCAGAATATGTGTTTCCTATCTTCGGGAACAGGAGCCCCGGGAGGACCTTTTCCGGGGGCACACCAAGCGTTTTCGCAACGGCCAGCGGGAACTTGGTGTTCGGCTGGTGGAATATGAAGTAGTCGTAATCCTTTACCTGCGTGCCCGTCTTTTCGAGCATGCCTTTCGTTGCGCCGAGCGTGTGGGCAAAATACGCCGGCTCCCCGGTGAACCGGCCTCCGTGGCGCGGGAACTCCTCTGCCTCCCTTCTCCAGAAGTCCGGAGTGTCCGTCGTGTAGGAGAAGGTGTCGTCTATCGTTGCGATTATTCCTTTGCTTCCAATTACAAACATCGCGGCGCCTGCGGCGGCCGTGTACTCGAGGGCGTCACCTGGCCTTCCCTGCGCGGTGTCGGACCCCCCTGCAAGGCCGTAGTCCATCCTGCCGGCAAGGATGTGGCTTGAGACTATCTGCATGGCGGACGTCCCGGCCCTGCACGCGAATTCAAGGTCGGCCGCCATCATGATGGGCGTGGCCCCGATGGCCTCGCCGACTATGGAAGACGTACTCTTGACAACGTAAGGGTGGGATTCGGAGCCTATGTAGACCGCGCATATTTCCTGAGGGTTTATCCCCGCCCGCTGCACGGCGCGCCTTCCCGCCTCGACTGCCATCGTGGCGCAGTCCTCGTCCATGGAAGGGACGGACTTTTCTGTCCGTAGCGTTGCCGGAAGCTCCGGGTCTGCGCTCCAGACCTGCGCAATGCTACTGGATTTTATGCGCCATCTGGGAACATACGCCCCATATCCTACGATGCCTACTTTCATCAGTTACACCATTTTCCTGGCGCGAGCCTTCGGCGCGCGATTTTTAATTAATCGTGCCGGGATGCTTTTTAAAGGTTAGACCGGAAGTTCGACGATAGACTTTGTGAAATGGGTGTGATTTGGGAGAATGTATTTTTACATACCGCGCTTTCTTTTAAGTGCGATTGGGAAAAGAATACTATGATCAGCATAGCGAGTCCGCAGATAGGAAAAGAGGAGATAAGGGCCGTCGTAAGAGTCCTCAAAAGCGGCGCCATCGTGAAGGGTGAGCAGGTCAAAGAGTTCGAGTCAGCGTTCGCAAAGTACATTGGAGCGAAGCGCGCCGTTTCGTGCTCCTCCGGGACAGCTGCCCTGCAGGTTGGACTCAAGGTCCTCGGGATAGCCGAGGGTGATGAGGTGATAACGACTCCACTCACGTTCATAGCGACGTCGAATGCCGTCATACACAACAGGGCAAAGCCCGTCTTTGCCGACATAGACGAGAGGACTTTTAACATAGACCCCGTCAAGATACGGTCGTGCGTGACGAAGAAGACCAAGGCCGTGATAGTCGTCCACCTGTACGGCCAGCCGTGCAACATGGACGAGATTGTAGGATTGTGCGAAAAGCTTAACCTCCTCCTGGTAGAAGACTGCGCGCAGGCCCACGGCGCCGAGTTCCAAAAGAAGAAGGTCGGCTCTTTTGGCGACATCTCCATCTTTTCCTTCTATGCGACGAAGAACATGACGACCGGCGAGGGCGGGATGATACTCACGGACAATGAGGCCGTCGCGGAGAAGGCCGAGGTCATGATGAACCAGGGCCAGGTGGGCAAGTACGAGCACGTGATGATAGGCGAGAACGACAGGATGACTGATATCGAGGCAGCGATGGGCATTGAGCAACTGAAGAAGCTGGACCGGATGAATGAGAAGAGGACGAGGAACGCGCGCGTGCTGACCAGGGGGCTTTCCGGCCTCGACTGGCTCCAGGTGCCCTACGTCGACAAGAGGGTAAAGCCCGTCTGGCACCAGTACACGGTGAAGGTCGCAAGCGGCATGAGGGATGATTTCCTCGAGCATCTCAACAAGAACGGCGTCGGCGCAAGGGTCTACTATCCGAAGCCTTCCTACATGCAGCCCGCGTATGAAAACCTGGGTTTCAGGGAAGGCCTTTGTCCCGTGGCCGAAAGCGTGGCAAGGCAGGTGGTTTCCCTTCCCGTTCACTCCATGCTGAAGAAGGGCGATGTCAGGGCCATCGTCGAAACCGTCAGGAAATACAGGTGAGAATCATGAAGGTCGGAGTCATTGGGACCGGGGTCATGGGCAGGAACCACGCCAGGGTGTACGCGGGGATGGATGGCGTAACGCTCGTGGGCATAGCAGACCCAAACCAGAAAATCGGGATGGAGATAGCGCAGAAGTGCAATTGCAGGTATTACAGGAGCCACAAGGAGCTCCTGAAGAAAGAGAAGCCGGACGCCGTCTCCGTGTGCGTGCCTAC
Source organism: Candidatus Aenigmatarchaeota archaeon (assembly GCA_043803615.1). Lineage (GTDB taxonomy): Archaea > Aenigmatarchaeota > Aenigmatarchaeia > QMZP01 > JAFGSV01 > JAFGFG01. Next base: position 8,039 of record JAZDJY010000041.1, read on the forward strand.
GGCGCTCCATTATAGCGTGGCAAAGGACGTCATAGGAGCGGGCGTCAGCCTCCTCGTCGAAAAGCCCATAGCGGGCAAGATGGAGGATGCCGGGGAGATGGTAGCGCTTGCAAGGAAGGCCGGCGTGAAGCTCGCCGTCGGTCACATAGAGAGGTTCAATCCGGCGGTGCAGGCGCTCAAGAAGCTCATAGACGAGGGAAGGCTTGGGAAGATAACGTCCATACTCGCAAGGAGGGTGGGGTTGTTCCCCCCAAGGATAAAGGACGCAAACGTCGTGATAGACCTTGCAGTGCACGACATAGACATCTTTAGTTACCTTCTGGGAAAGGAGCCTGTGACCATTTGCGCGGCCGGGGGGAAAGCCCTTGCCCGGGACCGTGAGGACTACGCCGACATATTCCTGCGGTACAACGGCACCAACGGCTTCATAGAGGTCAACTGGATAACGCCGGTGAAAGTCAGGGTGCTCAACGTCACGGGAACAAAGGGTTACGCCAGGCTAAACTACGTCACCCAGAAGCTCACGCTTTACGAAAGCAACTATGAAAAGACGTTCGACGCGTTCGGGGACTTCGTCGTCCGCTTCGGCGAGCCGCGAGTGAAGTCCGTGAAGGTCAAAAGCGAGGAGCCGCTCATGCTTGAGCTTTTGGATTTCCTCGACAGCGTGAAGAAGGGCAGGAAGCCGCTTGTCACGGGCGAAGATGGCCTCCGTGCGCTCAAGACGGCAACGGAGGTCATGGAGGCCATGGGGAGGTAGCTTATGGGAGGAGTGACTGTTCATCCGACCGCGACCGTCGAGAAGGGAGTGGTGCTCGGGGAGGGAACGAAGGTGTGGCACTACGTCCACGTGAGGGATGGTGCCGTCATTGGAAGGAACTGCAACCTCGGCCACTGTGTATATGTCGACGCGAACGTGAAGATAGGAAGCAGGGTGAAGATAGGCAACAAGGCTTCGATATTCCAGGGCGTGACGATAGAAGACGACGTCTGCATAGCGCCTCACGTCGTGTTCACGAATGACATGAGGCCCAGGAGCGCCGGTGAGTGGAAGATTACAAAGACCGTCGTGAGGAAGGGGGCGTCGATAGGCTGCAACTCGACGATTGTGTGCGGCCATACCATAGGGGAGTACGCCATGGTGGGCGCAGGCTCCGTCGTGACAAAGGACGTGCCTCCCCATGCGCTCGTGTACGGCAATCCGGCAAGGGTCAGGGGATTCGTCTGCTTCTGCGGGCAGGACCTTGTGAAGGCCGAAGGCCGGGGGAAGTCTGCTTCCATGAGATGTGAAAGATGCGGAAAGGATGTTTTAATATCCCAAAAAACATGAACCCATGAAATGTACTGGTGATTGAATGGAAATCCTGCTGTTCTCCTGTTTCATCGCCGCGTTCCTCCTGGTTGTTTTTCTCGTGCCGAAATGGATAAAGAAGGCAAAGGCCATGGGGCTTGTGGGTAAAGACATGAACAAGCTGGGAAAGCCGCAGGTTGCCGAAGCCGGGGGGATAACGGTCATCGTGGGGGCCGTCCTTGGCATAATGCTTTACATCTTCATCATGACGTTCTACTTTGCCACGGAATTCGCGCTCATACAGATATACGCCGTGATGACGACCATCCTTCTTGCGGGCTTTGTAGGATTCATCGACGACATACTGGGCTGGAAGGTGGGCATAAAGCATTCGACCAAGGTGCTCTCCACAATACCGATAGCAATACCGCTTGCCGTCGTGAATGCCGGAAGCTCCGTGATGGCGCTGCCGTTCATTGGCCTCGTGGACTTCGGCCTCTTCTTCCCGCTGCTGATAATCCCTTTGGGCATAATAGGGGCGACGAACGGCTACAACATGCTTGCCGGGTACAACGGCCTCGAGGCCGGCCTCGGGGTGATAATGCTTTCGGCGCTCGGCCTGATAGCATGGCTTTCCGGCACGGCCTGGGTGGCCATGATATCATTCATCGTGGTCTTTGCGCTTCTGGGCTTCCTGTGGTACAACAAGGTGCCGGCGAAGGTCTTCCCCGGGGACAGCATGACTTATTCGATAGGGGCGATGATAGCGTGCGTCGCCATCCTAGGGAACATGGAGAAGTACGCACTCATACTGTTCATTCCTTACATATTCGACGCGCTGATGTTCATCAGGTTTAGGTTCGTGGACGGCCTGAAAGGCGTGGAAGCCTTCGCAAAAGTCGGCCCCGACGGGAGCCTCTCCATGCCAAACAGGAAAGTCTATGACTTCACGCATCTCGCGCTCAAGGTCATGGGAAAGATGAAGAAGAAGGTCTACGAGAGGGACGTCGTCCTCTTCGTCCTCGGCTCGGAGGCCGCCCTTTCCGTGGCGGTGTTTTTCATTTGGTTCCTGGAAATCTAACCCGCTACAGTCTCGTTTATCTCTAGCTTGTATATCTTTATGAGCTGGTTGTCGAAGACCTTCGTGAGGTCCGGCATCCCATAGCCGTCCATGAACATGAGGTTCGTGAATATGGTGAACTCGGCCTCGGGCGGTATGTAGAAGAGCCCGTACGCCGCTATGGTTATGCAGCCGGGCATGGTCTGCGCGCCGTCGGGGCTTTCGATGTGTATGATGCCGCTCGTCGTGCACAGGTCGCTTATGTAGGTCCTGCCTATGTACTGCTCCCCGTTCGTCACCATGAAAACCGGCTGGCCTGCTATGCCGCCCTGGTTGTTGATTGGCAGCCAGATGACGTACTGCCCCGCCGTGTATTCTATTATGGTCTTGTTGTCCTGCGGGTAGCTTCCGGTCTGCTGGAACTGCAGCATGCCGATTATCGATTTGCCGCCGGATGCAATCTTGGATATGGCACCGTACTTGCCCGGAAGCGAGTAGTCCATGAGTATGTACTTCACGTCCTTTCCGCGCATGAAGTACAGATGGTCGGTCCAGTTGGTGCTCGGGGCTGTGAACCAGTGGGATATCTGCTCGTTCACCGTGCCGTTACTGTTGCCCCCGTCGGCAATGCTTGGCCTCTGTCCCCTCGTCTGGAACCAGTACCCGAAGTCCCACCACGAGAGGATGCTGGAGTTGACCGGCGTCTGCGTTGCCATGTAGTTCATGGCGTCCTTCCAGTAGGAATTGAACATCGGGCCGGCGGAGTTGCAGAACGTGTAGGCGGCCAGTATGTTCGTCAACAGCAAAAGCGCAACGAATGTTATTACCAGCAGCGAGACGAGCGGGATTTCCTTTGGGAGCGACTTCAGCGTGTACCTGGCTGCATGCGGGGACCTCATGACGGTATCGCTGCCTCTCGTTATGAGGAATGCTGCGGCAAGGGCCGCAGGCGGGGCGACGAAGAAGACGAGCCTTACCATGAAGAAGACCGTTGCCGCGGAGAACATCAGCCACAGCGCGACCAGAATCTTCAGGTCCTGGCTGTGGTCGAAGTTCTTCGATAAGAACGTGAGCGCGATGACCCATCCGAATATGAGGAAGATGGACGCTATGGGGGTTATGAAGTACGCAATCATGCTTATTGCGAAGGCCGGGAGAAGATAGACGGGTGTCCTCTTCTTGAGGGTCGCATAGAGCAGGAATGCGCAGCCGGCAAGCATCAGGAACCACAGGCTGAAAATGGCGCTGAATCCTGAAAGCTGGGGGAATGTGGAGAGTGAATACCCTATGTCGAACCTGGACACTATCTCGTTCCAGTCCCCTGGCATCTGCTCGGCCACCGTGGTGCCCATTACGCCCTTCTGCATGATAAAGAAGTTCATGAGAGTGCCGATGAGTCCCCACAGGTAGTCAGAGAACATGGAGCCGATGAGAACGAAGACGACTGCCGCCGCAAGGACTCCCGGGACGAAGTATTGTAGATTCTCCTTCTTCACTATGCCGTACCTCTCGACTAGGTACCTTGCGGCAAGGAGCGAGAGCGACAGGTAAACAAGCATTTCATCGAAATTGAAAAGGCCGTCCGTGAAGACGAAGAACTGCTGGAACGCTACGCCTATGAGCAGGGACGGCGTCGCTGCCTTCATCATCGGGGTGCTGCACTTTCCGGAGAGGAGCTGCAGTATCATGAAGGTGGGGACGACGTAGTAGACGATCATGGTGCCGCCCCACGAGGTCGAGGCTAGGCCGAGCGCCACGCCCGCGGCTATCCCAAGCGCTATCGAGCCTTTCTTGTAGGACTTCACGAAGAGATAGAAGAACAGCAGTATGAGGGGCCCGCCGACGCACTCCTTCTCGTACAGCGCCCCTGACGTCCTCGAGATGTAGCCGACGGCTGTAGCAAGGAACACCGCAGAGAGCAGGCCCGCCCTCTTGTCATTGAATATCTCTGTTCCCAGGAGGAACATGACAAGGACGCTGAATGCACCCGAAAGCGCGGGGAAGAGGAGCGCGAAGCTGAAAAAGTTCATGTTCATCCCGAGGAACGTGAAGATGTAATAGAACACGATGGGTATGTAGTACTGGACTGTGTAGTCCACGTTGGCCGGTATCGCCCCGTCAGGCCAGTACCTCATGTAATCTATGGCGGGTATCTGGAAGTTGTGGGTCATCACATACTCGCTCATCCTGTACATGTAGAACTCGTCGAGCCCGAGGAGTTCCCCATACCTCGCAGGCAGGGCCCATGACCAGAAGGTGAAGACCATTATGGCGATGATGCAGAAGACCCACCAGTACCTCGCTGCGGCGGAGGCGAGGGCGCCGGGGCTGAGGGATTCCTTCATGCGCGCCAGCTTTTTTGCGGCCTTTCCTGCATGTTCCTTTCGCGGGCCAGCGCTGTCCGTGGAGGGTGGCATACTAACTAATTACAGGCCTTTTTTAAATGCTTGCTCATTTTGCGCTGTTTGCGCCGCGAGGGCGCCTATCCGAGGAAATGCGCGACTATCTTCGAAAGACCAACAGATGTGAAGAAGCCCACGACGCCAAGCGACAGGAGCATTATCCACTCCATCGCGCCGAGGGGAACGACGCCGAACAGAACGTTCAGCGGCGTGTAGACGACTGCCAGCTGGAGGATGAGGGATCCCGCGAGGGCCAGCAGCAGGAGTTTGTTGTCGAAGATGGTGAGCTCCTCCTGGTACCTGATGACGAGTATCCTCATGAACTCGTATATGACGAAGCCCATGAAGAGGACCGTCCTTGCCATTTCGAATCCCGAGCCCGAGGAGAGGGACAGGAAGAAGACGAGCAGCAGCAGTACTGACAGGTTCAGGCCCATCGCGACTACGTTTCCCATCGTCTTCCTGTCGAGTATGCCTTCGCCGGCGCTCCTGGGCTTCCTCTTCATGATGCCCGGAGGCGCCGGGTCCACGCCGAGGGCGAGTGCTGGGAGGCCGTCGGTCAGGAGGTTTATCCAGAGCAGGTGGACGGGCAGGAGTATGGGCTCGTCGAACGTGAATATGAGCGTCCCTATGAACAAGACCAGGACCTCGGCGAAGTTGCTGCTGAGCAGGTAGTTGACGAACTTCCTAATGTTGTCGAATATCCTCCTGCCCTCCTTCACGGCGTTCTTTATGCTCTCGAAGTTGTCGTCGAGGAGTATGATGTCTGAGGCCTCCTTTGCGACCTCGGTGCCGCGCAGGCCCATGGCTATGCCCACGTCTGCCTTCTTGAGGGCGAGCGTGTCGTTGACGCCGTCCCCGGTCATGGCTACCCTGTTATTCTTCCCCAGAATTTCGAGTATGCGCAGCTTGTCGAACGGCGTGGTCCTGGCAAAGATGTTGACCCCAAGAGAAAGCCTCTTCGAAAGCTCCCCGTCCTTCATCCGTTCAAGCTCGTCGCCGGAGATTGCCCCGGCGCTTTCAAGCCCTATATCCCTTGCTATGGCCTTTGCGGTTTCGGCGTTGTCACCGGTTATCATGATGACCCTGATGCCTGCGGTCAGGCACTCGGAGATGGCAGATTTCACCTCCTTCCTCGGCGGGTCGAGCATGCCTTCGAGGCCCAGGAATATGAGGTCCTTTTCTATCTGGCTTTCCCTCGGATTACTTGCGGATTCCTTGTATGCGAATCCGAGGACCCGAAGCGCGCTTCCGGCAAACTTTGCGTTCTGCCGCAGGATTTGCTCTTTTACGGTGGCGTTAAGCTTCTGCGGCTTGCCGTTGACGAGTGCCCTGCTGCAGTGGCGCAGCAGCACTTCCGGGGCGCCCTTGGCAAACACGTGGTACCTGCCGCCCGCCCGGCAGACGACGCTCATCAGCTTCCTCTTGGAGGTGAACGATATCTCGCCTGTCCTTACGTACTTCTTCTGTAGTTCCTCCTTGCGCAGGCCGTATTTGGACGAGAACTCCATTATCGCGACCTCGGTCTGGTCGCCGGCAATCTTTAACTTGCCGTCGTTTCCCTTGACCTGCGCCGTGTTGTTGCACAGGGCCCCGCAGAGGAGCATCTCTTCCATGCCCTTTGCATCGGCCTTTTGCATGCCTTCGGCCTCGCGCTCCACCCCATCGTAGAATACCTTGGTCACGGTCATCCTGTTCATGGTGAGCGTCCCCGTCTTGTCCGTGCATATGATGTCGACGTCGCCTATGGACTCGACGACGGGAAGCTTCCTTATGAGCGCCTTGTTCTTGACCATGGACTTTGCGCCCAGCGCAAGCGCGAGCGTCACGACCGCCGGGAGGCCCTCGGGTATGGCGGCGACCGCAAGCGACACCGCAGTCAGGGAGGCGTTGTATAGGCCATACTTGAAGTATCCTACGAACGCCATGACCGCGGCAATCGCAATCACGACCCAGAAAATCTTCCTGCTGAACGCGGAAAGCTCCTTTTGGAACGGCGTCTTCGTCTCGCCTATCTCCTGCATCTTCTCGGCAATCTTTCCGACCTGCGTTCCCATGCCTGTGGCAAACACCAGCATCTCGGCCCTGCCGGAGATGAGCCCGGTGTTCATGAACGCAAGTTTTCCTTCACCCTTCCTGACTGACTGGGATTCGCCCGTCAGCATGGATTCGTCGAGCATGATGTCGAAGGCCTTTATTATCTTGCCGTCGGCGGGGACTATGTCGCCTCCCTCTATTATGACGACGTCGCCAGGCACTATCTCGGCTGCCGGTATCTCGCACTCGCACCCACCCCTCCTCACGCGTGCGATGGGAGTCGACATCTTCCGCAGCGCTTCTATTGCCATCTCGGCCTTCCAGTCCTGGAAGAAGCCGGCAAAGCCTGTCGCGAATACTATGATGAGTATGAGCACCGTGTCTATGGTGTGGGAGTCGCTTCCGGGCAAAAACGACATGGCCATTGAAACGACGGCGGCCGCTATGAGGAGCAGGATGAGAGGCGACGTGAACTGGGAGAGGAGCAGCCGCAGTGGTGAGGCCTTGCTGGTCTTCTGTATCTCATTCCTGCCGTGCTTTGCGAGCCTCTTTGCGGCCTCGGCTGACGAGAGTCCGCGCTCTGTGCTCTCGAGCCTTTTGAAGGCCTCAGGAAGGCTGATCTTTTCCCACTCGCTCTCCATGGATAATTATTTGGCGTTTCCCGTATTAATGGGAAGCCTGTAGAAAGAGCGTGTGGAGCTCCAGCGCCTAAAATGCACGCATTCACTTCTTGAGCTTGAGTATGGCGGAGGCCAGGTCGCCTTCTTCCGCAAGGGCCTTCCTGGCCTGTCCCTGGGTGGCCCCGGTCTTGTCCATTATCATGGTCACGTCCTCTTCGGAGAACTTCTCTTTTTGCCTCTCCTGCACGTTCCCCATTATCTGGAAGGACTTCTGCCCCATGACGTTCATGAGGGTGACCTGGGGGTCCGTTATGACTATGTCCTTCCCCGGCGTCCTTATCACGACCTCTTCGGCCTCTATCTGCGTGGTCTGCATGCCCATCTTTTTCATGGCCATTTCAAGCTGCTTGGGATTTATCCTCATGTGAAAAGATTGAGCGGAGGGCTTAAATTTGTTGGCGCTTTGTCATCTATTTTTCATTATAGATAGCGCAGGATAAAGGTGTTTTTATTGCTTGGCCCCGTTCTCTTAACAGTGACGGCATGGAATTCCAGGTGCTAGACGTTGACTATGTGATGGTGGACGGAAAGCCCGTGGTCAGGGTGTTCGGAAAGGACACCGAGGGGAAGAGCGTCTGCGCCACCCACCGGGGGTTCCTCCCTTACTTCTACGCGCTCGGGGACGGTGTGGAGGAGGCGCTTTCCGGCAACGCCTCCGTTGTGAAGGTGGAGAAGGTGCAGCGGACGCTTCCCATGGGCTACCAGAAGCCCAGGACTGTTTACAAGATAACCCTGAGGGATCCGGGAAAGACGGTGGAGATAAGGAATGGGCTCATCGAGAGGGGAATCAGCACATACGAGGCCGACATACTCTTCAAGTACAGGTGGATGAACGACCTGGGCGTCGGCGGGATGAAATGGGTCAGGGCGCATGAAAGCAAGGTCATGAACACGAACATGGTTTCGACCCAGAGGAACATAGAGCTTTCGGATTTCCAGGTCATCGAGAAATACGAGGATGCACCACTCAGGT
>JAZDJY010000042.1:0-6682 GCA_043803615.1 Candidatus Aenigmatarchaeota archaeon
GAGCTCAAGACGCCGCTCACTTCCATCCACGGCTTCTCCCAGCTCCTCAGGGACGGCAAGATAGCAATAGATACGGAGAAGAGGAACAGGTACCTGGAGATAATAGACAAGGAGAGCATGAGGCTTTCAAAGCTAGTGACGGAGATACTCGACTTGTCCAGGATAGACCTGGGAACCTTGAAGTTCGCCTTCGAGGAGGTCGACCTCGGCGCGCTCCTGGATTCGGTGAAAAAGGAGATGGAGGTGCCGATAAAGGCGAAGGGCCTGAAGTCGGAGTACGACTTAGAAAAGGACCTGCCGAAAATAGTGACAGACCGGGAGAGGCTTACGCAGATTCTAATGAACCTCATAACCAATTCTATCAAGTACACGCCGGAGGGAAAGATAACGGTCACGGCAAAAAGGGAAGGCGGCAGCATAAGGTTCTCCGTGGCGGACACGGGAATAGGCATAGCAAAGGAGAACCATCCGAAGATATTCCAGCGGTTCTACCAGGTGGATTCCTCCTACACGAGGAAGGCCAGCGGGAATGGCCTCGGCCTGTCGCTCTGCAAGGAGTTCGTGGCGAGGCTCGGGGGCAGGATATGGTTCGAGAGCAGCATAGGCAAGGGGTCGGCCTTCCATTTCACCTTGCCCCTGAAGTCCAAGGAGCCCGTCAGCAGGGAAGATGCCCACGCGGCAAGCAGCAATCCTCTTGACGACCGACAGCCGAAGGGAAAGCCCGCGGCAGCCACATGGAAGCCTGAGGGGAAGAAGCCGGAAGGGAAGGAAAAGAAGGGGCCTTCAGAAAAAGCAAAGAAAAGTGGGAAGAAGTGACATTTGCGCCCCGAACGTTTTTATTCCTCCCGGCACTCTTTATATCATGCCGCTGGAAGGTTACACCGACTACAAGAGGAGGGAGTTTTGTAACGACGTCAAGTGCCCCGTCCAGGCGCTCCTGGGGAAGCAGGAGGAAGGGAGCGCCGCGTACGAGGAGACAAGGGCGCTCTGCAAGAGCGACTGCATAAGGACGACGTATGAGTTCCACCACTGGCTCACGGACAAAGGCTTTTTAATAGTCAAGCCAAAAAAGTGATATGCCCTCGGAGGCGATTACATGGACTGGGGAATGAAGAACAGGCTCTCAAAGATCATAAAGCCCAAGACCGGAAGGAGCCTCATGCTTGCGGTGGACCACGGCTACTTCCTGGGTCCGACCACGGGGCTTGACAATTTCGCAAAAGCGGTAACGCCCCTCATCCCCTATGCGGACACGCTGTTCCTTACGAGGGGCATGCTGCGGTCGTGCGTGGACCCTCAGACCGACGTGCCCATCATGCTTCGGGCGTCCGGCGGGACGAGCATCCTGAGCAGGGAGCTCCTCCACGAGGGGATAACGGTTGCAATCGAGGACGCCCTCCGGCTCAACGCCGTCGGCGTCGGGTACTCCATAATGGTCGGGGCCCCGTGGGAAAGGGACACGATCCTGGACCTTTCCAAGCTCGTCGACTTGGGCGAGCGGTACGGCCTCATAGTCATGGCCGTGACGGCCGTCGGAAAGGACATGGCAAAGGACGCGCGGTACCTCTCGCTTGCCTGCAGGATGGCAGCCGAGCACGGCGCCCACATAGTCAAGACCTACTACTGCGAAGGATTCGAGAAAGTCGTGGACACCTGCCCGGTCCCGATAGTGATGGCGGGTGGCAAGAAGACGCCGGAGATGGACGCCCTCACCATGGCCTACAGCGCAATCGAGGCGGGTGCGGTCGGAGTCGACATGGGAAGGAACATCTTCCAGTCGGATTTCCCGGTCGCCATGATGCAGGCCGTGAGGGCCGTCGTCCACGAAGGCGCAAAGCCCAAGGAAGCATTGAAGATATTCGACGAGCGGAAGCGGCATATGAAGAAGACTGTGCACGCCAGCCATGACGATTCTCTCAAGCTTTGAGACTTTCCGTCCGTGCAGCTGTGCGTACTTTTCGCTAACGGTTTCCGCATCAGCGGAGACGAGGGAACTCATTCCCAAACTTTTGAGCGCTTCATCAGCAGAGGAAGCAAGGGAACGCATTCCCGCTGTTTGCATGCGCTAAAAGCTTCCGCTAAAAGGTTAAATAAAAGAAAAAGACCGACTTTTACCACCGTCCCGGAAAGGGAGGCAGACCCCCGGCTTACTTCTTCTTCCCGCCAATTATCGCCATTGACGGCTTTGAAGCCAGGAGGTATATTGCCTTCAGCCCGACGACGAGTGCTGCCGGAGCCACGAACGCGGCCACGTTTACGACCATGTTCGAGAGATACGGTCCTATGACGTATATCACGTCTAGGTTAGGTCTTGCGCTCGAAAGCAGTATGACTGCAATCGACGCAATCAGGAACTCCGTGCTCTCCTTGCGCCCGATGTTCAGCAGTCCCACCAAGAGACCCAGAACGACGAGCACCAGCGTCAGGTAGCCGGCCACGACCGACTGCGCCTGCGTTATCGGAGCCACAGCGAACCCGAGCAGCACTGAAATTGCCACGCCTAGGATAAAGGCCCATCCTCCTATTTTTTCGTATGCCATATGGTTTCCTATGATATAATTGGCGCGGGCCGCCTATATACTTTTTAACCCAACCTGCGCAGTTCATAACATGAAAGTGGCGATGTACTACAGGAACAGCGACGTGAGGCTCGAAGAGGCGCAGAAGCCTAAGGCCGGGTCCGGCGAGCTGCTCATGAAAGTGATGGCAAGCGGCATCTGCGGAAGCGACATCATGGAGTGGTATCGGATAAAGAAGGCGCCGCTCGTCCTCGGCCACGAGGTTTCGGGGACCGTCGAGGAAGCAGGGAAGGGCGTGAAAGGCTTCCGGAAAGGCGAGAGGATAGTTGCCACCCACCACGTTCCCTGCGGCGCCTGCCACTACTGCTCCGGGGGGAATGAGACCATGTGCGAGACGCTCCGGACCACGAAATTCTACCCCGGGGGCTTTGCGCAGTACCTGAGGATACCTGAGATTAACGTGAAGAAAGGGACGTTTCGGCTTCCTGCAGGCGTATCGTTCGACGAGGGCACCTTCGTCGAGCCCCTCGGCTGCGTCGTCCGTGGCCAGAAGAAGATAGGCATCGGTAAGGGCCAGACGGTCCTCGTGATAGGCTCTGGGCTTTCCGGCATCCTAAACATAAAGCTTGCAAAGGCCAGGAGTGCTGGGAGGATAATCGCAACCGACGTTTCCGAGGCAAGGCTGCGTGCCGCGGAGGCGGCAGGGGCGGACGCCGTGTTAAACGCACGCGAGGACGTCCCTGCAAGGGTAAGGGAAGAAAACAACGGCAGGGCCGCCGACAGGGTGATACTCTGCACGGGCGTCCTGCCCGCGGTCAGGCAGGCATTTGCGTCCGTGGACCGCGGAGGGACTATACTCTTCTACGCGCCGACACTGCCGGACGAGGAATTTCCCATAAAGATAGAGGACCTATGGAAGAACGGCATAACCCTTGCGACCACATACGCCGCATCCCCAGCCGACCTGAAGGAGGCAATTTCTCTCATCGCTTCCGGCAAGGTGATGGTTAATGACATGATAACGGACAGGCTTGGCCTTGCGCAGGCAGGCGAGGGCTTTCGGAAGTTTGCCGAGGGCAAGGCGATGAAGGTCATAATACGGCCCAACGGCTGAGAAATCGCAGGTAAATCAATTTTATTCTATCCAGCCAATGTTATATCATGGCCGAGAAATACGGTGGGCGCAAGTTTAGGACCATATTCAAGGGTAGCGAGGCCCCCGAGGACAGCAGGATAACGGAAGCGATGATGTGGGGCCAGAAGTTCCACGCGATGGGGCTCCTCCCGGTCGAAGACGGCGGCCACGCGGGAAACATAAGCTTTAGGAACGACCGGGGATTCGTCATAACCGCCGGGGGCAAGGACAAGGGAAAGCTCAACCAGGCGGATTTCGTCCAGGTCCTCTCCTGCAACATCGACAACGGCACGGTGACGGCAGAAGGCGAAGCGGAGCCGAGTTCCGAGACACTGGCCCACTGCATGCTTTACGAACGGAGGAAGGACATCGACGCCATCATCCACGTGCATGACCCCCTCGTCCTCTCATGCGTGGGAAAGCTTGGGATAAAGGCCACCGCCCACATCCATTCGTACGGCACGCCAGAGCTTGCGCGTGAGATAGTAGCGTCCGTTGGGAAAAGGAACTTCCTCGCGGTGAAGGGCCACGGCGTCATAGCGCTCGGCAAGAGCCTCTGGGAAGCGGGAAAGATCATAGAGGCCTACCACAGCGCGGCCGGACATCTCTGCGAGCTTCCGGAAAAAGAGTAAGAGTCTTAGGAATGAGCTTTTTCTTCTGGCACTGCCTTCCTGTACAGCGTGTATATCACAAAGCCCAGCGCTATCAGGGCTACGTCCACGAGCACTATGGTGATGTCCGCGATGAGGACCATGCAAAGGCTCGTGACGAGGCCGATTGCCGCAAGGACCGGGAACCTGCCGATGTTCAGCGGCACCTTGAATGGCCTCTCATCCTTCGGATGCTTGTACCTCAGGACTATGAGCGAGAGGTTGACCATGGCATAGGCGACGAGAATGCTAACCGTCGTGACGTTTGCGATGAAAGAGATGTCCCCTATGAAGAGGAAGAGCATGGCGGCAACCATGGAGGCTATCACGGCAACGTATGGTGTGCTGGTCCTCGCATACACCTTTGAGAAGAGCGACGGTATCGATCCGTCCCTTGCCATGCCGTACAGTATCCTCGAGGCGACTATGAGGGATATCAGGATGGTGTTGCCGGTGGAGAAGAGCGCAATGAAGCTCATGAGCATCCCGGCGAGTGGACCGAACGCCCTTTCAAGCAGCAGGGAGAGCGGGGCCTTTGACGAAGAGAGCGTCTCCCATCCCAGGACGTTTGCGGCAGAGAACGCTACGAGGATGTAGAGGAGCGTCGATATGCCAAGCGATATGAGCAGCGCCTTGTGGACGGTTCTCCTCGGGTTCTTCGCCTCCTCGGACATGTTCGCTATGCTTTCAAAGCCGATGAATGCGAAGAACATGAGGACTGCGCCTGCCATGACGCCGTTCATGCCGCTTGGTGTGAGCATCATCATGTCGGTTGAAGGGTTGAAGAACATGAAGCCGATGGCTATGACTGCCACGAGACCCCCGACCTCTATCAGGGTCGCGACGATGTTGAATTCGCTGGATTCCTTCATGCCGTAGAAGTTGATTACGGAGAAAACCGCTATTGCGCAAAGCGCCACTGCCAGGGCGCCGTACTGCCCGAACACGGCCTGGAAGTACCCGGCAAATCCAAGAGACACCGTGGACGCCGCAACTATGGACGAGACGAGGATCATCCATCCGACTACGAAGCCCACCTTCCTGTTGAAGGCCTTCTTTGCATAGTTGTACTCTGCCGCGTCCTTTGGCATCATGGAGTTGAGCTCGCAGTAGCTCAGTCCCGTGAATGCCGCAACGAACGCCCCTATGATGAAGGAAAGCCAGATGGCGTTGCCTGCAAGTCCCGCGCCTTCGCCTATGAGCGCGTAGATGCCGGCGCCGACGATGATGCCGATGCCGTACATTGTCATGTCCAGGAGCCCAAGGCTCTTGGTAAGGTGAGGCTTTTCCTCAAGATGGTGACGGTGTTTCAGCCTAACTTTCATGGATGCACGCACCGGTTACATTCAAGTTGCATTCAAAATAGTTCCTGTAATGAGATTGGCTGAACCCCTTAAAATAGGTTGGCAACCGTGCGGTTTTGCTTTTCCAGTCCATCACTCGCCCACTACCTGGACCACCACTTCCCTTTCGCGAGGCCTCGTGTCGAAGTCCAGCACCACCACCTGCTGCCACGCCCCGAGGAGGAGCTTCCCCATGGAAAAGGGCACGGTGATGCCGGGACCCATGAGAGTCGCCCTCACATGCGCCGCTCCGTTGTCGTCGCCCCATGTCTTGTGGTGGTCGTAGTCCTTGCCGTAGGGCGCCATCCTCTCGAGCGCCTTCTTCACGTCCTTGACGAGGTTTGGCTCGTATTCAATCGTCGACACGCTCGCAGTCGAGCCGCAGCAGAAGACGTTCACGAAGCCTTCTCTTGCCTTGCTCTTCGCAACGATTTCGGACACCTTGCCGGTTATGTCTATTGCGTCCCCGCGGCCTTGGCTTCCAACGGAAATCGTTTCGGTCTTTATCATGCTAGATAATTTGGCCCGGCCATATTAAAGGCACAGGCGAGGCTGTCCCACTCGGGCGGTGCCTGCCGCAATGATGACATCTTTCACATTTTTAAGCGTGGGAAAGAATATCTTAATTGGTCTTCATGAAGGTGGATATCGGCATCATAGGCGGGACCGGCATCGCCGACCCGGACTTCTTCCGGCCCCTGCGGACGGTAGAGATAAAGACCAAGTACGGCAAGCCTTCGGGTATGGTGAGCATAATCGATGTCGCAGGAGTGAAGGCTGCGTTCATCCCAAGGCACGGGCCAAAGCACACCATACCCCCGCACATGGTCAACTACAGGGCAAACATCGCGGCGCTGAAAAGCCTAGGCGTCAATCGCGTCATAGGGCTCACCGCGGTTGGGTCGCTCAGGGAGAACATGAAGCCGGGCCACGTCGTGGTGGCGGACCAGTTCATAGACATGACAAAACAAAGGAAGCTTACGTTCTACGACGGCCCAAAAGCCGTGCACGTGTCGGCGGCAGACCCGTTCTGCC
>JAZDJY010000043.1:0-8396 GCA_043803615.1 Candidatus Aenigmatarchaeota archaeon
GTGCGGCGGAGGTGAGAACCACCGGACCGGCCTGTACGACGGCATACTGATAAAGGACAATCACATAGGACTCGTCGGGATAAGGCGTGCCGTGGAGAGCGCAAAGCCCACGGGCAAAAAGATAGAGGTCGAGGCAAAGACGCTTGCCGAAGTAAGGGAAGCCCTCGAGTCTGGCACGGACATAGTGATGCTCGATAACATGAAAATCGCGGGCATGAAGAAGGCTGTGAGTATTATAGGAAAGAGGGCTACGATAGAAGTTTCCGGTGGGGTGACCGAGGATAACATCGGGGCCATTGCCAGGCTTGGCGTGGACTGGATATCCGTGGGTGCGCTGACGCACTCGGTCAGGTCCGTGGATATAGGGATGGACGTGGAGCGGATATGACGCCGGAAAGGGATAGCATTTCTTTCAGTCCGTCCTCTAGCTTTACTTTCGGCTCGTAGCCCAGTGTCTTTCTTGCGAGGCGTATGTCGGCGCATGAGTGCATGACGTCCCCTTCCCTCCTTGCTTTGTACGCGACTTCGGTCTCCCTCTTCGTCAGACTCTTCAGGACGCCTATGAGGCCGTTGACGGAAACGGACGTCCCTGTGCCTATGTTGAATGCCATGCCCGCGGATTTTTCCGATTCGGCAGCAAGCAGGTTTGCGCAGACGACGTCGGAGACGTTGACGAAGTCCCTCGTCTGGAGGCCGTCGCCATAGACCGTGAGCAATCTCCCCTCGGCCAGGTTCTTCATGAATACCGATATGACACCCGAATATGGGCTGTCCGCGTTCTGCCCGGGCCCGTAGACGTTGAAGTACCGAAGCGACACGGTCTTTAGGCCGTAAAGCTCGTGGTAAAGCCTGACGTAGCCCTCGGCGCAGAACTTGGAAAGCGCGTAGGGGGACATGGGGAAAGGCGCGTGGCTCTCGGCCACCGGAAGTTTTATAGGATTCCCGTATATGGCCGACGAAGAAGCGAAGACCATCCTTTTCACGTCGTGCCTCCTGCACGACTCAAGGACGTTGAGGGTCCCTCTTATGTTCACCTCGGCGTCCATGGACGGATCCTTTACGGATGTGGGTATCAGGACATTGGCCCCTTCATGGAAAACGATGCCTACCCCTTTCACGGCCTTCGATACGGCCCCCGCGTCCCTCAGGTCGCCCTTGACGACGGAAGCGTTCCTGATTCCCGAAACGTTTTCCTTTTTACCTGTAGAGAAGTCGTCAAAATCCTGACGTGGTTGTCCAGGGAAAGGGCGCGGGCTATGGAAGAGCCTATGAAGCCTGCGCCTCCGGTGATTAGCACTTCCGTTTCCCTTACCGCCATAAACTTAATAACCGTCAGGCGAAATAAATAGTTGAGTCGCATGAAGTTTGGCATCGAAGAGTTCAAGAAGGCCGGGCGCATCGTGAAAAAGAATGACGTCTACACGGTCATAGACGTCTCGAAGCTCCGCAATCTGACTGTTTCACTGACCATCCTCCATCCCGGAAAGGAGACCGGAGGCCATGCGCACGCTGGAGCCGAAGAGGTCTACAACTTCGCCTCCGGGAAGGGAAGAATGCAGCTTGGCGAGAAGAAGTTTGCCGTCGGGAAGGGAGACATCGTGCTCATACAAGACGGCCTTTTCCACAAGGTCTTCAACACCGGAAAGGCGGACCTTACGTTCGTCTGCGTCTTTCAGAAATACGGCGAAAGGCGCTAAGGGGCGCTAAGGCCCCTTTCCGAATGCCCTGCTTGCGTCCTCGTAGCTTTCCTGGGACCCTATGTCAAACCACTTGGAGCCCGAGTCGAAAACGAAGCCGTGGACCGGTGTCTTCTTGGAAAGCCATGATATGAAGAAGCCAGGGGCATCCGGGTTTTGGCCTTCTTCGAGGTATTTGTGTATCATGTGAAGGGAGGATTTGGGGAAGAAGTAGCAGCCCGTGCTTATGAGGCTCGATGGAGGGTTTGCAGGCTTTTCGTGGAACTCCTTTATGACCATACCATCGCCGAGCGTGACGACGCCGTACTTCCCCGCTGCCTTTTGAACATCGCATACGTCGTAGAGGGCTACGACCGGGGTCCCGTTGTGGCTGGAAATGAAGCGCGAAACGTCGAAGTCGAAGAGGTTGTCGCCTGCGATGACGAGGAGGTCGTCGTCTATAGCCTTTTCCTTTATGAGCATTGAGAGCGCCCCTATGGCCCCGCGCTTTTCCTCTTCGCGCATGCTTTCCTCTGCGAATATCTCAGTGTCCTTCATGCTTGGAGCTGCCGAAAGCCATCCCCTGAAATGGCCCTCGAATTTCCTGTTGACGGATATGTACACCTTGTCTATCGCGGAAACGCAGGAAAGGCTGCCCAGCACGTAGTCTATTATGGGCCTGCCGCAGACCGGCAGGAGCGGCTTTGGCGTGTCCTTCGTAAGCGGCCACATGCGTCTTGCGAACCCTCCTGCGAGAACCACTGCCTTCATGCAATCACGTTTCCCATTCCCCGTAATCAATTTAAATAAACCCCGGCAATCAATGTTAAGTACTTGAAGGTAACCTTTAAAATGCTTGCGTTCAAACAGGATGGTGTGGTTGTATGGCGGCGCTCAGACCGGGAAGATGCTACAGCACGGTGAAAAGGCCCTACACCAGGGTATCCAAGCACAAGCCCAAGAAATCCTACGTCAAGGGCGTCCCACTGCGAAAAATACGGTCTTTTGAGGTCGGAAAGCCCAAGCCCGAATACTCCGTCAGGGCAGTCCTCGTGACAAAAAAGGCCGTCCAGATAAGGCACAACGCGCTCGAGGCCGCAAGGATAGCCACCAACAAGGCACTAGAATCGAAGCTTGGCATAGACATGTACTTCATGAAGATACTGGTTTTTCCCCATCACATCCTGCGGGAGAATCCCATGGCCACCGGGGCTGGTGCGGACAGGTACCAGACAGGCATGAGGCTTTCTTTCGGAAAGCCCCACGGCACGGCCGCGCAGGTGAAGAAAGGGCAGAGCATCATAGAGGTGAGGGTTTCCCCGGGAAAGGAAGCCGTGGCAAAGAGGGCGCTGAAGATTGCTTCCTCGAAGATTCCTGCGCCCTGCTCGATTGTGTTCGCAGATAAGTAGCCGGCTCTGCGCTTCAAAATTATAAATTTCTCCGCGCCCAATAATGATAGGGTGTTTATGTGTACGTCCTTGGCATAGATGATGCGAGCAACGCGCGGGAATGCGGGTTCAAGGCCGCATCCCTTGCAGGCCTCAAAGCGATAGTTCCCGTGCCTTCCGGCTTTGCCATAATGCCGCAGGCCTTCGAAGCGTTCCTCTCGGTAAATAGCCTGAAGGAGAAGGTAAAAAGCGTCTACGAATCCAACAGCCAACCGGCATCAGGGACGGCCCCTGACGTGGAGAAATGCGTGAGGGACTTGTTCATAAATGCCAGCATCCCCAAGGATGTAGGCAGCGCCGTGATGAAGTCGTACGGTGGCTTCTCCATTTCCGATGACGTGCGCAGCGCCGGCAATGCGCTGGGTCTCATAAAGGCAGGGAGGGGCAGCCAGATGGTCGCAGTGAGGCCGTCAGTGATAAGGAACGAAGGGGACACTTTTGCGGGTGTCCTTGACAGCTTCATCAACGTGAGCGGGGAGGAGGACCTCCTGCGGTGCGTGAAGCTCTGCTGGGCGTCGCTTTTTTATCCCAGGGCTTCGGGGTACATGGAAAGGAAAGGCATCAGTGTTCCCTCCATGTCCGTCATAGTCCAGAGGATGGCGCCTTCCGAAAAGGGCGGCTCGGTCCTCACGGGATTCGGCAGCGACAACGTCCTTGTGGAGGCTTCCTGGGGCCCCGGAAGCGCCGTGAGCTCTGGTGTGGTGACGCCGGACGAATACCTTCTGCGCGGGGATGGCAGGCTCCTGGAAAAGAACATATCAAAGAAGCTCTGGATGTTCGAGCGCAACGATTATACCGGGGTCACGTCAAAGGTGTACGTTCCTGCAAGCATGATGGATTCCCAGGTGCTGACAGAACAGGAACTGAGGAAACTCTATGAGCTCTCGATGAGGATAGCAGGCGACGGGAAGAACCAGTACGTGATAGACTGGGCCATAGGAAGGAACAGGGTGATGATAATGGACGCAAAGCCCGTGAAATTCGACATAGGCATGCCCTGCGAAGAGCCTGCTGGGGGTGAAGTCGTCGTCACCGGAAGGTTCGTGTCCGGAGGGATTGCGCAAGGCAAGGTAAGAAAGATGGATGCATCTGCGTCCCCGCCAGGCGATGGAAGCGTTCTGGTCACCGAAAGCTCTGATGCAGGCATGCTGATTGCGGCCACCGGGATAGCGGGAGTGGTGACAGAAGAAGGGGGAAGGCTCAGCAACATGGGCGTCCTCGCAAGGGAGTTTTCCATCCCCGCGCTTTCGGCAACGCACAACGCAAAATCCATCCTTTCGGAAGGGCAGGACGTGAGGATACTGGCGGGCGCCGGGAAGGTGGTGGTGATGCCGTCCATGGAGACTGCAAAGGATGCTCTCGCCGGGAATGCGACCCTTTTACAGGGAGCCGGTGGGATTGGTGGTTGCACCGGAATGGTGCCGGGCATCGCAGGCGGCGCTGCCGCTCTGGAGATAGAAAAAGTCCTCCTCGGCGTTTCGGCTGGCGCTGGCATTCCAGGAAATCCCGTCATGGTGTTTGCAAAGTCCGCGCCGGAAACGGCCTGGAGTGCTCCGGGGGCCGAAGGGTTCATAATCTACAATGCAGCCGAAGCAAATCGGCAGGAGGTCCGGGGTGCGCCCGGCGTGCCCCTGTGGATATCGTGCGCGGGCGAGAGTGACTTTCCCTCTGCGGCGGCCCTCGCAAGGAAGCTTGCGGATTCTGGCGCCAAGGCAACCGGCATCCTCGTGCCCGTCGTGAAGGGCAGGGAAGACATAGAGAAGTTCAGGTACGGCATGCCCTCCGGCACGATGCTTGGAGCCAGCCTGAAAACGCCTGCGATGCTCCTTTCGCCGGACCTGGCGTGCGACGGGATGTCGATGGTCAACATAGAGCTTGAGCCGCTGCTGCAGCTTTCCATGGGTCTGCAGAAGCCCGGGAATCACATACATGATTCCGTCCTTGAAATGGTGGGAAGGGTCTGCGGCTTCTGCTCGCAGAAGGGCATCCTGTGCTGCGTCACGCTGGGCGGTAATCACCTCACCGACTGGAACCTTGAGTCACTGGCCGGAAGGGGGATTGGCGCCGTGTGCGTGGACCATCCCTGCGTGCAGGAAACAAAGGGGCTGCTCATGAGGATTGCAAAAAATGAGGCAAGAACCCCGGCGCCGCAGGATGGCGGCCCGGCGGCAGGAGAGGAAGTGCAGGAGAAGGCATCGGATGGCTTCATGCCGTTTGATCTTGGTTCTTCTTTTTCTTAGTAAGCATCTTCTTTTCGTATTTTGCGACCCATTTCACCGTGTCAGCAGCGTCCTTAGAGCTGTTTCCGACGCCGGAGGTGTTTCCTACGCCCACTATTATAATCTTTTCGCCCTTCTTTGATTTTGCTATGCGCCTTTTCAGCGAGTCCATCACGGCGGGCTCTGCCTTCAGCATGCTCATCCTCATGGGCTTTATGGCCTCCTCGGATAACATCTTCACTATCACGCTGTCGAGAGGTATCCTGTTCCTGACGACGGCGTCCTCTATGTAGCTCCGCTCGACCCCCGGGCCGCCCATCGCAACGCCCACGCCCTCGGCGACCGAGCCCGTCTTTTCGCCTTCGAGCTTTGCCGCGGCGTCTATCGTTATCACGCGGGATATCTTGTGCTTCTTCATTATCTTCTCAACAGCCTTGCCTGGGTAGGCAACCCTTCCGCCGGGACCCTTTGCCTTCACGAGGAACACGTGCCTGCCGTCAATCTTCTTCTCGGCCACCACGACCTCGTCCTCGGTCTCCTTGGCGTTTTTCTTGTCAATCATCCTTGCCACCATCCATGGCCCTATGCCGTCCCCTATGGGCTCTCCCCTGGCAAGCGTCTTCGTCCCTTCCTCGAGCGCCTTTGCTATCCGCTCTATCAGCGGCAGCTGCATCTGTATAATCATCGCTATCTGGTAGGACTTCGTCTTCTTTATGACCTCTATGTAATGGCGCACTATCTTTGCGACCATGTAAAGCTCCATGCCGCCGGCAGCGCCCATCTGGATGCTTGCCTTCTTCTCCTCGGTAGCGTCCGGGGCGACCTCGTTTGCGAAGTCCGTGAACCTTTCCCTTTCGTTCTGTATCACGTGGTCGAGCTTCTTTATCATGCCGCTTGGGTCTATGTCCACCGGGTATATCATGAAGAACTCGAAGAACCTGTCCACGGCATCCTTGGTCTTCTTGTCGGGCTTCTTGCTTATCGTTCCCAGCACGAACTTCCTCGACTCCTCCGACATGAGTTCAAGCTTCCTTGCGCTCGCCTCTAGCTTTCCCATTATCTGGAAGAGCATCAGCCTTGGGTAGAACATGAAGAATACCATGAAGAATACCAGCCACACTACCCAGGAGACGACGTCTCCTCCCTGTCCTATCATCTGATTGAGATACATAGATTCACCAAGCGGTGCGAGTTTATGGATAGATTATATATTAACGCCAATATAAGTTTAATATAAAACTTGCCTCGCACAAATCTTAAGTGATGACATGGATTTGAAAGGGCTTCTCGAGTGGAAGATATTCGCGGCCATATTCGCCGTTCTCATAGTGGCGTCTTCTGCCGTTTTTGGTGGCGGCGGGATGGGCAGCGCGCTCTTCAATTCGACAGGAGGCGGCTTCGACTGGGGGAGCCTCCCGTTCGGCTCGCTTTTTTCGCATGCAAATGAGACACAGGAAATGGCACCTGCAGTTGAGAACGACGTCGTCATAGAGCTCATGGTTGATAGCATAAATTTTGCGTTAGAGTCCCCGGTGAGCATAACGTCTGGGGATTCGGAGATGTCAAACTTCACCGGGAGTGTTGATTTCGACTTCCTTACGAATTCCTCGCTCTTCATTCCATCTGGTTCCACGTTTACCATGAAGAAGCCCATTGCCGTGACAGAGATAAGTGGTGTCACCATAGAAAGCCTGGTGCTGGAGAAGGCCGACTACTCCGTCGTTTCAGGAGGCAGCACCACGGCAGGAAAGGACGACAGGATAGAAATCCAGGGCTTTTCCGGGACCATCACGGCATCCGGCAAGCTGACGCTCAGCGGGACCGTAAGCTCCGTCACAAACGGCAAGTGGAAGATAGGCTAAAAGAAAAACCATGCGCCGCGAAAGGCTTGTCACTTTGCATTTTCTTTTTCTTTCTTCTTTGAACTCTCGACGCTCATTTCGACTATCTTTGCGTAGGCGGGCCTCGCTATCAGGATGCCGGCGAGTATGCCAATAATCGTCGTTATGACGAAGCCCCTGATGAATATGCCTGCCGTCACGAAGAGAAGCGGTATGAGCGCGGCGACCGTGACTGCGGCCGAGGCGAATATGATGTAGAAGGCCTTGCCTATCCTCTCCTTGAGGCCGTAGATCTTCTTGGATTCCTCCTTGCGCCCGCCGCTGAGCGTTTCGTCTGCTATCACCACCATCTGGTCTATGCCCGTGCCTATGGCTGCGATTATCCCGCCTATGGCGGGAAGGTCCATGTTCCAGTTGAGGAAGGATGCAAGGCCGATGAGCGGTATCAGTACGGCTCCTATCGCCGCGTAGATGTCAAACTCGTGCAGCTTCCACCATGCGAGGGCTATGATAGCGACGCCAATGAACAGCACGCCATACCATATGGCGGAGTCGAACGTGCCGGCGGCGGAGATGCCCAGGATTATGACTATCTCCGAGAACGCCGTGAGCACCATGGGGATGGCAATCTTGAACTTGCGGTACCTTACGAATATCACGGTCACGACCGCCCCCGCGGCAAGGATTGCCGCAAGCAACGCGGACTCTACGAAGTTTGAGCCAAGCGTCGGGGATATTATGGATATGGACTTCGTTTCGAGGCTGACCGGGAGAGCGCCCGACCGCAGTATCGTCTGCAGCTGCATCTTCTCAGCCGCCGCTTCCTCCCTCGTGTCGCGCCCGCCCTCTATCTGGGGTGTGGAGTATGCCTTCCCGCCGAGTCCCGAAGAAATCCGTAGCGTCGACTGCAGCTCGCCATCAAGGTAGAGATATATCACCGCGTCCTTGAGATAGTATTCGCCGCTGTCCATGTCGAGTTGGCTTGGGATGCCTGACGTTACCTTTGCGAACCGCTCGGCCCCGTCTGCTGAGACGAGCACGGTGAAGTAGAAGCTGTAGAAATTCCCTGCGGGCACTATGCCTGAATGCTGCGGGTCCGTGTATATGAGCTCTATGTCGTCACCCTTGTATACAGTTCCCATGAGGATCGCCTCGCTTGAAGTCATGTTAGCAACCTCAAACTCTATGCCTTCAAGCGTGAATGACATGTTC
>JAZDJY010000044.1:0-3053 GCA_043803615.1 Candidatus Aenigmatarchaeota archaeon
AGCTTCTGCTACGGCGGGTTCGTGGGTACTGACAAAGAGAAGGGCGGGTCGTACACTCTTCTTGACAGGAACAGCACAGACGTCACGGCGGCGCTCGTTGCCGCGGCGCTTGGCGCAGAGGAGTACTGGAACATAAAAGACGTCGATGGCGTCTACGTATGCGACCCGTCGCTCACTGACAATGGCGACAAGCCGCCCATAATAAGGAAGCTCAGCTACGGCGAGGCCGCAAACATCATCAGGGGAGGCTCGCCGGTAATACATCCCACGGGGATAATAATCTCAGAGGACTACGGCGTGAAGATAGTCATCAAGAACATGAATGGAGGAAATGGCACTGAGATATCGAAGACTACCGGCACGACGAAGGAAAAGCCGTACGCGGCCATATCGGGCGGGATATGCGCAAGCCTTACGGTAAACGATAGCGAAATGGACGTCACCGGCGTAGGGAGGGGTTATGCCGCCGACATAATGAGGATAATAGCAGACAGCGGCTACGACATCAAGGCGCCGACAGGGCCCGGAAACTCCATGTCTATAGTCATCGCCGGGGGAAACGAGATGAACAAGGGAAGCGGCGTAAAAATAGACGACTCCTGCCTTGCCCTGACAAGGGGCCTTCGTAAGTATGACCGGAATGGAGTGGTAGCAGGGGATGATGCGGGCTATATCGCGATAGCAGGTGACGGCATAAGGAACAGAAGAGGGGTCGTCAGGGAAATCGCGTCCGCGATGGACGATGCGGAAATAAACATAATCGGCATTTCATACGGGGATGAGCGCCACGTAAAGAGCCCGGTGTTCGGCTTCTGGGTCAATCCGGAAGACTACAGGAGAGCGGTTAACGCGCTGCTCAAAAAGCTTTTTTAATCATGGACGCGGAAGTATTGTTATTCCTAAGCTAAGGCAGCCATTGTAGGGCCGCCATATGGAAGTGTAATGCATGAAACTGCTGCTGATACACGCCGACTTCATAGAGTACGAGCCCAAGAAGAAAGCCTTGAAGTCCGCAGAAGAGATTTCTGAGAAGGGCCCCGTGAGGGTCGAGGAGGTGCTCGTAGCCTTCTGCAGCGTGGAGAAGAGGGACGAGGGAGCGGAAAAGACTATAGTTGAGAAGTCTGTAAAGGAGATACTCGGCGTGCAGGACCAGGTCAAGGCAAAGAACATCGTCGTGTACCCGTTCGTCCACCTTTCCCAGCAGCCTTCGTCGCCTGCGGTGGCACTTGAGGTAGTGAAGGGCATCGAGGAGGCGCTCAAGAAGAAGGGAGAGAACGTGAAGAGGTCGCCGTTCGGATGGTACAAGTCATTCGACATCAAGTGCAAGGGCCATCCGCTCGCCGAGCTTTCGAGGGACGTTTCAGCAGAAGGCGGCAGGCCTGCCGCGCAGCAGACGCCAGCGGCGTCGGCCCCGGAGGAGAAGTTCGACCCAAAGCAACTCCTAAGGGAGGTGCAGAAGACCAAGCTCGACAGGGTGAACCTCAAGGATAACGACCACAGGATCCTCGGCCAGCGCATGGACCTTTTCAGCTTCAGCGAGGTCGCGCCCGGGATGGTGTTCTGGCACGACAAGGGCTTGACCATCTATAACGAACTCGTCAGGTACTGGCGGGAGGTGCACAGGGAAGCCGGATACCAGGAGATATCCACGCCCCAGATACTCGACAAGAGGCTCTGGCAGATTTCCGGGCACTGGGAGAAGTACAAGGACAACATATTCCTATCCAAGTACGAGGGCAGGGACTTTGCAGTCAAGCCCATGAACTGCCCGGGGGGCATGATGGTCTACAGGAACAGCTCCAAGTCTTATAAGGACCTGCCGCTGCGCGTCGGCGAGCTCGGGGTGGTCCACAGGCAGGAGCTGTCCGGCGTGCTTTCCGGCCTCTTCCGGGCCATCAAGTTCACACAGGACGACGCCCACATATTCTGCACCGAGGAGCAGCTTGAGAAAGAGATTGCCGCCGTGATGGACCTCGAGGATAAGATATACAAAAAATTCGGGTTCGAATACAAAATGGAACTCTCCACGAGGCCGGAGAAGCGGATAGGCGACGACAAGCTCTGGGACAAGGCAGAGAAGCTGCTCGAGGCCGTGCTCAAGAAAAGGAAGGTGAACTACAAGGTGAATGCGGGCGATGGCGCGTTCTACGGACCCAAGATTGACTTCCACCTGAAGGATTCGCAGGGCAGGACCTGGCAGTGCGGCACCATACAGCTGGATTTTGCGATGCCGGAGCGCTTCGACCTTACGTACAACGGCGAGGACAATGCGCTGCACAGGCCGGCGATGCTGCACCGCACGATATACGGCTCGCTTGAAAGGTTCATCGGCATACTCCTGGAGCACCTCAATGGCAGCCTGCCGGTGTGGCTCTCGCCAGTCCAGGTGAGGATACTGTCTTTCACGAACCGCAACGAAGAGGCGGCAAGGAAGACTCACGCAGAGCTTGCAAAGGCCGGCATAAGGGCGGAGCTGGACATAGGAAACAACACTGTCGAGTACAAGGTCCGCGAGGCGGAGCTGCAGAGGATACCATACATCCTCGTCGTAGGCGACAAGGAGGAGAAGGCCGGGACCGTCGCGGTCAGGAAGCGTGGAGAGAAGAAGGTCGCATTCGGCGTCAAGCTTGCAGGCTTCAAGGACGATGTCCTCAAGGAAATCGCAGACAGGAAGTAGCAAGCCCTGTCGCTCACTTCTTCCCGCGGGCGGTTTTCTTCTTCCCGTGGACCGCCTTCTTCGCATCGACGGCGACTTTCTTGCCGCCTATGACCTTTATGCCGCCCATGTAGGGCTGCAGGACGTCGGGGATTTTTACTGAGCCGTCCTTCTGCTGGTAGTTCTCAAGTATTGCGATGAGGGCGCGCTCGGTTGCGACGAGCGTGCTGTTTAGCGTGTGCGGGTACTGGGTCGGGTCGCTGCTCTTCTCGCGGAAGCGGATGCCGGCGCGCCTCGACTGGTACTCTGTGCAATTGGAGCAAGAGCCCAGCTCCCTGTACTTGCCCTGCCCCGGAAGCCAGGCCTCGAGGTCGTACTTTTTGGCGGCCACAGTCCC
>JAZDJY010000045.1:0-2882 GCA_043803615.1 Candidatus Aenigmatarchaeota archaeon
ATGACTCTCATGGTTATATTTTGCTGGCGAAATTTAAGAAATGAAGAAGTAGGATGGGCCCGGAGGGATTCGAACCCTCGGCCTACAGCTTCCACGCCCGGACTCCTGCGTCCGGCAGCCTTATAAGACTGTCGCTCTAGCCAAGCTGAGCTACGGGCCCGTGTTCATTAGTTGTCCTGTAGAATTTAATCGTTAAGCATTTTTAAAGGTAACACGGCTCTGCCTACCGGAAAAGCAAAAGCGGCATCCGGCGCCTTCCGCGAAAAGAATTTAAACTCCTCACTCATATTACTGTTACACGGCTGGGTGCAGGAAGCGCTGCCGTCATACTTGACTAAAACGGAGGAAGTGGTTTCATGTCAAATTCGCAAGGGGGATTTCAGCCCATATTCATACTGCCGGAGGGCACGCACAGGTCCAGGGGCAGGGACGCCCAGTCCAACAATATAGCAGCGGCAAAGGCCGTCGCGGACACGGTCAAGACGACGCTCGGACCGAAGGGCATGGACAAGATGCTCGTCGATTCGCTGGGCGACATAACGATAACAAACGACGGGGTGACGATACTTGAGGAGATGCAGATAGAGCACCCTGCGGCCAAGATGATGGTCGAGGTTGCCAAGGCCCAGAACGAGGCCGTGGGCGACGGGACCACGACCGCGGTCATACTCGCAGGAGAGCTCCTGAAGAAGGCCGGGGATCTGCTCGATCAGGACATCCATCCGATAATAGTGACGAGGGGTTACAAGCTTGCAAAGGAGAAGGCGCTGGAGGTCCTTGAGAAGTTCGCAACGGACGTTTCCATAGGCGACGAGAAGGTGCTCCTGCAGATAGCAAACACCGCGATGACCGGGAAGTCCGCGGAGAGGGCCTCCGACTACCTTTCCGAGATATGCGTAAGAGCCGCAAAGAGGGTCGCGGTCACGGACGGCAAGAAGACCGTGGTCGACACCGATAACATAAAGATAGAGAAGAAACACGGCGGCTCTATATCTGACACCATGCTCATAGATGGCATTTTGATAGACAAGGAAGTCGTCCACAGCGGCATGCCCAAAGCCCTGAAGAACGCAAAGATTGCGCTCCTGGACGCCGCCATGGAGATAAAGGAGCTCGAAAGCGAGGCCAAGATCAGCATAGACTCGCCCCAGAAGATGCAGGCCTTCATCGAGGAGGAAGACAAGATGATAAGGAAGATGGTGGAAAGCGCGGCAGCGTCCGGCGCAAACGTCGTCCTCTGCCAGAAGGGCATAGACGACGTGGCCCAGCACTTCCTCGCAAAGAAGGGGATAATGGCCGCAAGGCGCGTCAAGAAGTCCGACATGGACAAGCTTGCCATGGCCACCGGCGCAAAGATAGTGAGCAACCTATCCGAGCTTTCCGCATCAGACCTCGGATTCGCAGGCAACGTCGAGGAAAGGAAGGTGGGGACCGACAGGATGATATTCGTCGAGAAGTGCAAGGAGCCCAAGGCCGTGACAATACTCCTCAGGGGAGGCACCGAGCACGTGGTAGACGAGGTCGAGCGCGCGCTAGAGGACGCGATAAAGGGCATCTCGGCGGCACTTGAGCTGGGAAAGATAGTCCCGGGCGGCGGGGCCCCGGAGATGGAGGTCTCGAGAGTTGTGAGGAAGTACGCCGAGTCGTTCAGCGGAAGGGAGCAGCTTGCAGTCCTGGCCTTCGCGGATGCCATCGAGGCCATACCAAGGTGCCTTGCGGAGAACTCAGGCCTCGACCCGATAGACAAGCTTGCGCTCCTGCGCTCGGAGCACGAGAAGGGCAAGGCTTCGAGCGGCCTCAACGTCTTCTCGGGCAAGGTCGTGAACATGCTCAGCGAGGGCGTGATAGAGCCGCTCAAGATAAAGCTGCAGGCGATAAAGTCGGCAACCGAAGCGGCGGAGATGATACTGCGGATAGACGACATCATCGCCGCCGGAGGCTCGGAGAGGGGCGGAGGCGGCATGCCTCAGATGCCCCCGGGCGGCGGAATGCCGGAAATGTGAAGCCGCGGCGCCTGAGCCTTTCGGAAAATATTTATATGGGGCTTTCATCAATTAATATACATGAGCGAAGAGTACGAGGTAATACCGACTTCTCCCATCAGGAGGCTCGAAAAGAGGATGGAGCGGGTGGAAGACACCTCATCGACGTCCCAGGTCCAGAAGCTCATGGAGCAGGTCATAGAGCTCATAAAGAGCAACCAGAGGATAATAGACGACGTCGTCAAGGCCAACGCCGAGCTGCGCGACGAGCTTTCACTGATTCCGGGGAAGATGGACAAGCTCATTGGTTCCATGAACGAGTTCATGGACCTCCTCAGGGCGGCGTCGGAGGATGAAGGGAAGGCCAGCTCCGGCGTCACCGCCGAGGCTTTCAAGCCGCTAGTTGACAAGCTTACCGAACTCGTGGACCAGAACAAGAAGTCGCTTGAGACCAACCAGACCATGCTCACGGCGATGGACACGATAGACAAGAGGCTCAAGAGGCTCTACATGGGCTTTGCGAGCATGTACGGTAGGAGGCAGTAATCTAAAAAAAGGAGTGTGGGATGATGAAAGGCATAACGCCGATAATAGCGATAATAGTGCTCCTCCTGATAACCGTCGCCCTTGCGGGCGTCGCGTGGTCGTACCTTCAGGGGTACATGGGAGGGCTGACGAGCAAGAGCATAGAGGTAAGGGATTACTTCTGCATCACTGGAGACAAACCGATAATCGTGGTTGCGAACATAGGCACAGAGGCGATTGCGACCAGTGAGATAGGCATAATGGATGCCACGACTG
The DNA here is from genome assembly GCA_043803615.1 of Candidatus Aenigmatarchaeota archaeon. GTDB lineage: Archaea > Aenigmatarchaeota > Aenigmatarchaeia > QMZP01 > JAFGSV01 > JAFGFG01. The sequence goes on from JAZDJY010000045.1 coordinate 2,784, forward strand.
GAACAGCAACCACTGGAAGCTGGACGTACCTTGGCAACGCAACTCCATTGACCGGTGATATACCGATAAGCTCTGCCGCCAAGTGGGAGTCGACCAGCG
>JAZDJY010000046.1:0-2667 GCA_043803615.1 Candidatus Aenigmatarchaeota archaeon
CGGCCTGAAGCCCGAGGAGGCCCACGGCTCGGTGCGGTTCAGCCTGGGGAAGGACAACACCGTAGACGAGGTGTCCTACGCCGTCGAGTCCCTGGAAGAGGCCGTCACGACGCTGCGCAAGATCAGTCCGTTCAAGGGCAAGGGGAGGGGATGATGATGGCGATGGGCTATAGCGACACGGTGATGGAGCACTTCAGGAACCCAAGGAACATGGGTGCCATCGAGGATGCCGACGGGATTGGCAAAGTAGGAAATCCCGTCTGCGGCGACGTCATGCAGATATTCATAAAGGTCGGCAAGGCTGTTGGAAAGGAGGTCATCTCGGACATAAAGTTCCAGACGTTCGGCTGCGTCTCGGCGATTGCCACGACCTCCATGACGACGCAGCTTGCGAAGGGAAAGACGCTTGACAGGGCGAGGAAGATAAGCAGGGACGAGGTGGCAGCAGCCCTCGGCGGGCTTCCGCCGATAAAGATGCACTGCTCAAACCTTGCTACCGAGGCGCTCAACGCAGCGATAGACGACTACGAGAAGAAGCGGGAAAAGCGAAGAAAAGCCGCAACGAATAAAAACAAGGGAAAGAAGAAATAAGAAAGGTTCCAGTTCATGGTGATAATATGCATATGCCGAAAGTGACGAAGGACACGACGCTTGCGCAGGCGCTCAAGATCAAGGGAGCAGACGATGTGCTCACGGGCTTTCGCATGCCCTGCATGGGCTGCCCGATGGCCGCAATGGAGATGGAGCGGCTGAAGCTTGGCGAGATATGCGACATGTACGGCTTGGACCTTTCGGGTATTCTGGGAAAGCTGAACAAGCTGGACAAAACTCCAAAAACGTCAAATGTGAAGAAGAAATGAGAACGCTCATTCTCCTCTTGCCGCTTATTGGGATACTGTTAGTCTCAGGCTGCACCGGAAGCACGACCGGAGGGCTCACGGGGACAGAGAACCTTGCCGGCGGCGACAATGCAAATGACGGCGCAGGCGCACAGGATGCCGGCGTCTACCTCGACGTTACCTCCGTAAAGACGGACAAGGACCTGTATCATTCAGCTGAGGTCATGAAGCTTTCGGCCGTCATAGCAGCGGGCGAAGACGTCCAGGGAGCCACCGTCACTGCGACGGGCATCAACGGCAGGATGTCACTTTCAAAGACTATGAACCTTTCTGTTGGAAACAACGCGGTCGAGTTTGAATACAACCTTCCTTCGTGCAACACCTGCGGCGGGATACCTGCCGGCAACTACACGTGTACCCTCACGGCATCATCGGGTGATTCGTCCTCTTCCGAGACTTTCATCGTGGAGATAAGGTAGTGATGGTGATAACATGGTCGTATTCTTGTGCATCCCCTGCCTCGTGCTGCTTGCGTATTTCGGCGTGATGGGCATCTTCTTCCCAAAGTACAGGAGGTACATAAGGGAAGGCTGGAGATGCTTCATCGACAAGCTGCGGGGCAAGAAGTGCTCCGTGTCCTTCGACAACAGGATGAGGATGGCGTTCAGCATGTGGCTTGCCAAGAGGGGCATGGTCAGGGCTGGGAAGTTCTTCGGAAGCGAGAGGAACTTCAACGCGTTCCTGATTTTCATGGCCGTCGCATCGACCATACTCACGATTTACCTCGTCATCCTCTTCATACAGTTCCAGATAACCCCGCCATGCGACGTCGGGAGCTCGTGCTCGGTCAACGTGACTACCTGAATCAGGGGATACCGAGACTAAGGCTGAATGAAGGAATAAGTCTTTCTCTTTCACGCCGCGAATGCGGCCACGGCTTCGCCTACGTAGTTTGCGATTATTATGACCGCTACCGCTATGACGACGTGCTCGGCTATGATGGGCAGGGGCTTCTCTTTCTGGTTCTTCGCAATGATGTAGCTCAGGATGGTTATGAGCAGGAGCCCCCACGCGACGCTTGCCATTATCGCGGTCCCCAGGGAGAACAGCATCACCGGGATTACGAAGGTGGACGCTACCACAAACTTGGCGCCGAACGTGGCAAGCGTCGCCTCCCATATCTCCTTGTGGCTGTGGTGGTCCTCGGACTCTTCCGAGATGTGCATCCCGAGGGCATCGGACATGGCGTCCGCTATGGCTATGACAAGGATGCCTGCGATGACGACCACGGCGGAGCCGGTGCTCGCATTCAGGCCTGTCATCAGGCCAAGCGTCGTGATTATCGCAGACGTCACGCCGAAGCTGACGCCCTTGCGAAAAGAATGCTTCATGACAATGGATAACGTTTTTTGGCCTTAAAAAGCTGCTTTTCCGGCTTGCGGTTGATAGAAAATGCTAGCACTCAGTTCGGCGCTCAGTTGCTCCTGCCCGACCTGCCGCTCCTGCTTTCGCGGAACCCGTGCCCTCGGCCGTGGTACTGGCCGCTTCCTTCCTGCGGCCTGCCGCCGTAATGCGAGTCCCCGCGGGAATGACGGTCCCCGCCGCCTCCTCCGTATCCTGCGCCGCCCCTGCCAGAGCCGCGTCCCCTGAATCCATCCCTTCCGCGCGGGCCGCGGTCCATACCTACGCCTTCGACGTCCCTGTTGAACGGCAGGCTCTTGAAGTATGGCATCTCCGCAGGCTGTATCTCCACTTCCTCCTCCCGCAGTATCCTCCTCAGGTTGTCGTGGTCCCTGCTCGTAAGAAGCGTCACTGCGTATCCCTCTTC
>JAZDJY010000047.1:0-2889 GCA_043803615.1 Candidatus Aenigmatarchaeota archaeon
CGACGTCATGTTTGCAAACGACATGCGATACTTCAGGAATTCCATCATGTATTACGGCAAATTCATGGGCACTGAGTACGCAGAAAAGGCGGCGGCGTTCACGAAAAAGCTTTACCCAAGGCTGCGCAAGCTCGCGGAAGATGCTGGCAGGTAGTGCAAGAGATGCTTCTTGCGTTATTACTTTTTGTAATAGTACTATTACTTTTTGTAAACATGGAAGTTTGCATGGAGAAGCGGCGTGTAAACTTTAGTTTACACTGCCTTCTGCCTTTTCTGCTTTCCCTTCTACCGGCATAGCGGAATGGTGCTCCCCGAAGGTTTTTAACTGCTGCATCCAAAATCATACTGTAAGCGAGGGGAAAGGAAGGCTCTGGCATGTCGGAGAAAAGCAACATCGACTGGACCAATTCTACGTGGAATCCGTGCACGGGCTGTACGAAGATTAGTCCTGGCTGTCAGCACTGCTATGCGGAAAGGCTTGCCATGCGCCTGCAGAAGATGAGCCCTGGCGGCAAGTACAGGAACGGATTCCGCCTGACGCTTCATGAGAAGGACGTGGAGCTGCCGCTGAAATGGAAGAATCCCAGGACGATTTTTGTCAACAGCATGTCGGACATCTTCCACAAGGATGTTCCATTCGAATTCACAGCTAGAGTGTTCGAAACGATGAGAAAGGCCCACTGGCATACATTTCAGGTCCTGACCAAGAGGCCTGAGAGGATGCGAGAGTTCGTAAACGAGTACTACAAGATCGTGCTGCCAAACGTCTGGCTGGGCACGACGATTGAGAACCGTAGCGTCATCGGAAGGCTGGATGAGCTGAAGAAGACCCGCGCAGCCGTCAGGTTCATAAGCTTCGAGCCTCTGGTTGGGCCAATCGGCAAAGTCAATCTGAAAGGCATCGACTGGGTCATCGTCGGCGGCGAGTCCGGAAGAGGCCACCGGACGATGGAAAAGACTTGGGTCATGGGAATAAAGGAGCAGGCAGAGCCCCTCTGCATACCCTTCTTCTTCAAGCAGTGGGGCGGCGTGAGGCCCAAGTCGAACGGCAGGGAGCTGGATGGCAGGACTTACGACTTCTATCCAGTCCGTGAGAATGTTTTGAAGACGGCGGGGGAGTCAGCAGAAATGGACAGGGAACTGCAGCAAAAATATGACGAGACTTCGAAGATAAAGGATGTAATTCTTGAAAACGCGAACATAGACATACTCCTGTATCTTGCCAAGTACAACCCGAAAGTCACAAAGAGCGCTATTGTCAAGTCTTTCGGGAAAGAATCGCTGAAGGGACTCAAGGACCTGGAAAAGGTAAACCTTGTGAGAGAGGAAGACAACAAAGTGACGCTGACCAATGAAGGGATATTCCAGGTTGACGGCCTCATTTCGATGGTATGCTAACGGAAGCGGAAGCCGTAAACTAAACTGGACACGGTGTTTCCTGCGGCTCCTCACTCTCGCGCTAGTTTTTATTAGTTGTGTGTTAAAGTAATAATCAGTGGCGTGAGGGGGATATGGCCTGGAATTCTCATCATCCGAAGAAGAAGCACATGCATGAAGTGATGAGCAAAAGGGAGCTTGCCGCAGGCTCCGTGCTCGTTGCAGCGGTTCTTATTGTCATAGTGATGACGAGCCATGGAAGCCTCGTGCTTCAGGGGTCTCCTTCCGGCGGCCTGCCGCAGATGCGCGCGAAGATTTCCTTTGACCGCTACATCAACGACTACCTCTATTACGGCGATAGGGAGGTCGCCCTTCAGGGGTTCCTGCGCAGCAGGACGGTGGCCGCCCCGGGCGCGGGCATGGGCGTCTACGAGTATTACATCGTCGACGACTATGGAAAGGAGATACACCTCATAGACCTGGGCGTGCTGCAGAGGTCGCTATTCTCAACGGACGCAACGACCGTGGACCTCTACAACGTCACGGGCATAATAAAGACCAGGTACGCGGGCTTTGACCTCAGGGTAGAGTCGATAGAAAAGTCCTCTTAGATGGGGCTCCAATCAGCTTCTGCGGTGGATTCCTGTTACAGGCAAGCTAAAGCCTGATCTTTCCCTTCTGGATTGCGGCAATCACCATCCGTGCTGCGCGGGCTGTGTCGGGAATGCCGCCCCTCATGATGAGGTTCTTCTTTTGCGCTATAGCTTCTATTACGTCTTCTGCGATTTTCCCTGATGTGTTGATGCCGAAGTGGCTCTCGATTACCCCGGGATGGCGCTCCATGATTTTGGAAAGGGTATCTGCAGGGTCCTTGAGCTTGTTGATGTCAAGCACCCCGGTCACGGCGTGCAGGGCCTTGTCTTTTTCGCCAAACGGTATGACGCCTGGCGTGTCTATGAGCAGTATCTTCTTGTGGACCCGGATGAACTGCTCGGACTTGGTGTACCCGGCGGCGGCGCTCACCGGGGCCGACCGTGCGCCTTTGAGCATGTTTATGACCGAGGACTTGCCCACGTTTGGGTAGCCCAGGACGCCCACGCGGACGTTTGCCTCCTTTCCGTACCGCTGCTCGGCCGTTATGAGAATCCGCTCCCTAAGGGCGGACTTGCCCGACCTTACCTTCGTCGACACGATGACGTAGGGCTTTGGGAGGTCTTCCTTTTCGATGTTGGGCTCAAGGTCGGCCTTCGTAACCACGTAGATGATGGGCTTTCCCTCCCCCCGGATCTTTTGCACGATTTCCGCGTTGAGCGTCTCTTTTACGTGCCTTGCGTCCAGGATTAGGAGGAGCATGTCGGAGTCCCGGATGGTGGCCTTGACAGTCTTCCAGAAATTCTTCCTTCTCATGGTTAAGTGGTGGTGCGTGAAAATAAAAGCTGCGTCCGTTCCGCGCCTCTTAAGTTCCTTTCAGAGATTGAGCTTTCCGGTCTTGCGGAGTTCATTTGCCGCAAG
>JAZDJY010000048.1:0-4540 GCA_043803615.1 Candidatus Aenigmatarchaeota archaeon
TCATTCACCCGCGCCTTTAAGTTTTTCACACTTCCTCCTTTATCTTTGCCGTCGCAACCATGGTGAGCGTGCTTTCTATCTTCTGCTTCTTCCTGAATTCTATCACGAAATCGTTGAATTCCGAAACGTCCCGAAATTTCATCTTCATGAGGATATCGTGCTCCCCCGTTATCCCGAAGACCTCCTTCACATGTGGATTGTCCGTGACGCCGGGGCCAATCTCCGTCGACGGCCTGGTCTTCACGAACATGAACGCCGTGAATCCTTCGCCTGCCATTTCATCGTTAAGCTTCACCGTGAACCTCTCTATCACGCCGTCTTCTTTCATCCTGGATATCCTCTTGTGGACGGTAGAAGGTCTCACTCCAGTCTTCCTCGACATCTCCCTCACGGTCCTGCTGGAATCTTCCCGCAGCGCGGCCAGTATCTTCCTGTCCCTGGAGTCCATCATATAAATTGTGCATGAATATTATAAATACGTTTATTTTATCCACACAAAACAAAGAATAATGGGATATTTTACCATAAAAATACGAAAAATATATTAATATGTCATTGAAAGATGTGTAAGGTGATAATCATGGACAGGAGCGAAAACTACGAAGTCGTGGACATTTCCCTTGCGGCGCAGGGAATGACGAAGCTTGACATGGCCGAGATGGAGATGGGGGCGCTGCTCAAGATAAGGGAAAGATTCTCAAAGGAGAAGCCCTTCAGGGGGGTAACGATTGGCATGGCGCTGCACGTGACCAAGGAAACCGCAATCCTCGTAAGGACGCTCATGGCAGGCGGGGCGAAGGTTGCCATAACCGGCTGCAATCCTCTTTCCACGCAGGACGATGTGGCTGCCGCGCTCGCAAAGGAGGGAGTCATGGTCTGGGCCTACAAGGGCGAGACCAAAGAGGATTACTACAGGTACATAGGCTACGTCATAGCGCAGAAGCCGCAGATAACGATAGACGATGGATGCGACCTCGTGACCGAGATACATTCGAAGCACCCGGAGCTGATACCATCCATAATAGGCGGATGCGAGGAGACGACGACTGGCATAATCAGGCTCAAAGCCATGGTCAGGGACGGTGCGCTGAAGTACCCGATAGTCGCAGTCAATGACAACAAGACCAAGCACCTGCTCGACAACTACATCGGCACCGGAGAATCCACATGGGACGGCATAAAGAGAGGCACTAACGTCCTCGTCTCAGGCAAGACCGTGGTCGTTGCAGGCTACGGCAGCTGCGGCAAGGGCGTATCGCTGCGGGCAAAAGGCATGGGTGCAAAGGTCATAGTGACCGAAATCGACCCTTTCAGGGCGCTACAGGCATTCTACGACGGCTACCACGTCATGCCCATGGAGGAAGCATCAAGGATTGGTGACATCTTCATAACGGTCACGGGAAACAAGCATGTGATAAAAACCTCTCACATGGAGAAGATGAAGGACGGTGCGATAATCTGCAACTCCGGCCACTTCGACATAGAGATAGACTACGCGGGCCTAAGGAAGATTTCCAGGAAATCGAGGGAACTGCGGCCACTCGTCGAGGAGTTCACCCTCAGGAACGGAAGGAAGATAATATGCCTTGCGCAGGGAAGGCTCGTCAACCTTTCGCTTGCGGAAGGCCACCCAAGCTCTGTCATGGACACATCGTTCTGCGGCCAGTCGCTTGCGTGCGAGTTCCTCGTGAAGAACAAGGGAAAGCTGCGGCCAGAGGTCGTGGAGCTTCCGGGGGAGATAGACAACACGATATCGCTCCTCAAGCTTGCGACGTACGGCGTCAAGATAGACAAGCTCGACGCGGAGCAGGTGAAGTACCTCAACAGCTGGCAGGAAGGAACTTAGGACTCAGCTGGGAGAATGCTTTTATTCCCCATGGGGTTATTATCTTGTGATTGGAATGGACATCTCCTTCTTGCTTGGTTTCCTCATCCACCTCGACGAGAACCTGGCCCTGCTCATACACGACTACGGCCTTTTCGTCTATCCTTTCCTCTTTGTGGTAGTGTTCTTTGAGACCGGCATCGTTTTCACGCCGTTCCTTCCAGGGGACTCGCTGATTTTCATTGCAGGAGCTCTTGCCGGTGCGGGTCTCCTCGATCCTATGCTGCTCTTCATAGTCTTCTCTGCTGCTGCAATCCTGGGCGACACGGCAAACTACTCGATTGGGAAATACTCCGGCAAGAAGATACTGAAGAAACACTGGATAAAAGAGGAGCGGGTGAAGCAGGCTGAGGATTTCTTCAGAAGGCATGGGGGAAAGACCATCGTCATCGCAAGGTTCATGCCGTTCATAAGGACATTCGTCCCGTTCGTCGCAGGCATTGGGAGCATGAACTACAGGCGTTTCATCGCGTTCAACGTCGCGGGCGGCCTGCTCTGGGTCGCGTCATTCCTCACCGCAGGCTACCTATTCGGCAACATCCCCATGATAAAGGACAATCTTACCCTTTTCACGCTAGCCATAATCGCGGCGTCTTTTGCCCCGGCCGTCATAGGCCTGTCGAAGAAGTACCTAAGTGAAAAGAAGCGGTAATTTTCCGGTCTTTTCATCAGCGGCTTTTTTCCTTCCACCGCTTGTAGCCGCTGTCGATTCCGAACTGGTCCAGCGCCTTTCCTATTATGTGGCCCACCATGTCGTCGATTCCCGAGGGCTTCGAGTAGCACGTGAGGACCGGGGGGAGGACGACTGCGCCCGCAAGCGTGACGGTTTCCATGTTTTTTATGTGGATGAGGTTTAGGGGCGTCTCCCTTGCAACGAGGACGAGCTTTCTCCTTTCCTTGAGCGTGACGTCTGCCGCCCGGAGGAGCAGGTTGTTCGTGTAGCCCGATGCTATCCCCCCGAGCGTCTTCATGGAGCAGGGGATGACTATCATGCCGTCGGTGCGAAAGGAGCCGGAAGCAATCGGCGCAAAGAAGTCGTTCCTTTCGTAGGAAAAATCCGCAAGCTTCCTCACGCTTCCGGGCTTCATGCCCGTCTCGTGCTCTATGACCTTTTCGGCAAAGCCCGACATGACTAGGTGCGTCTCGACGCCAACTTTCCTGAGAGCCTGAAGCATCCTTATGCCAAGGATAGAGCAGGAGCTCCCCGAGATGCCGACCACAATCCTCTTCTTCTTTGCATTTTGCGCCTTCATGAAAAGGGCTTCGGCGGGGAGTTTAAAAATAGAACGTTTAAACATGGAGTCAATCGACGGTGACGGTTCCCTTGTCCGCGTCCACGCTGACCATGCTTCCGTTTTTTATCTTCCTCGTGTCAATCTTGTCAACGCATGGGATGCCGGAGATGATGGCTCCGACCGCGATGATGGTCTCTATCTCCTTGTTCACTATGGCAGCAGGTGCCGTCCCTCTCTTCTTCATGTCGTATAGGACGTAGGAGCCCACAGTGCTTCCCTTACCGGTGGGAAACACGAGCACCTTTCCCGTCACGCACTGCCCTTCGAGCGGATGGCCTTTCTCGACGACCTTTCCCGTCTCGGGCTCCACGCCGCCGTAGAACGATATGCCTTCGGCCGAAACGAGCGCTTTTCCTGACGCCGTCCCCTTTGCGACCTTCCTCCCCTTCAATAATATCATGACGTAGCCTCCTTTACGAGATCCTTCATGTCCATGAACCTCGTCTTGAATGCGTTCTTCCCGCGGCCGTAGAAGCATCCCTTGGCAGAATCTGTCGCAAGGCACTTGAACCTTCCCTTGAGCGGAGCTACCGCCATGCATGTGTCGCAGGCAAACTTGGCGCCGGAATCCTCTATTATCTTTGAGTAGCCAGCCTGGTCGGCAATCTTCTTCACAGGCCTTGCGACGCATATCCACGTCTCCTTCAAAACCTTCTTTCCCTTGAGGAGAGATGCGACCTCGGACAGTTCCTTTAAGCTGAGATGCGGGCAGCCGAGGGCCACGAGGTCCACCGTCCCGGCATCGTTTAAGTCCTTTTTGGCCGCGTCAATTTCTTTCTGAGAAACCTTTATGGATGCCCTTGGGACCAGCGTCCTGTCCGGGGTTATGCCCTCCATGTGGAACATGCCAGTTCCGCCGTAGGTTGCAATGGACGCGCAGAAGCTTTTCAGCTCTTCGACGCCTGCAGACCCGACGCCTCTTATGAATGGCACGTTGTTCCCAATCTTCTTTCCTATCACATAGCCGAGCGCCCCGAAGTCCGTGATGCTCTCTAGCTTTGCGCCGACCGTGACGAGCACCTCCGCCTGCCTGTTCTTGTCGAGGTGAAGGCCGAATTCCGGGGTCCTTCCCGTGAGCGCAGAAGCGAGAGCACTCGGCCCTCCCTCCCTGTTGGTCCTTGCCCCAAGGACGGAATTGGCATAGCACACGGCAGAGCTTTCGCTCCAGGCTATGTGCTCGCCGAAATGGGGAACGTTGCCCACAAAGTACGGAGTGCAGGTGCAGGTGGCAATGACTCCCATCTTCCTGAAGGCCTCAATGACCTTCACCTGCTTTTCCGCAAAGTCGGCCGATATGCCAAGCGCCTTCCAGTTCTCAAGGTCCATCCCCGCGGGATTGAGCGTCGTGAGCACCCTGACT
>JAZDJY010000049.1:0-9818 GCA_043803615.1 Candidatus Aenigmatarchaeota archaeon
GGGCTTTTCCCTCAAATAGGCGAAGACCTGAAGGACATGAAACTGGGCTCCCGCTATGCGATAATCACAGACTCGAATGTGGGGAAACTGTACAGCGAAGACCTGCGAAAGGTCCTCAAGGGCAACGACCTGAACGCCGACGTATTTACATTCAAAGCAGGGGAAAGGAGAAAGACTAACGGAACGTGCGAGAAGATAATAGATGCCATGTCGGAATACGGGTATGGCAGGGATTCGGCAATCCTCGCATTGGGTGGTGGCGTCGTCGGCGACATGGCAGGATTCATTGCAGCGACATTCAACCGGGGGGTGCCGTACATACAGATTCCGACGACCCTGCTCGCCCAGGCAGATTCTTCCATAGGTGGGAAAACCGCTGTTAACACAAAACACGGAAAAAACCTCATGGGTGCATTCAAACAGCCCTACAAGGTCTACATTGACGTCTCGACCCTGAAGACGCTTCCGGACAGGGATTTCAGAAGCGGCCTAGCCGAAACCATAAAGCACGGCGTCATCCAGGACAGGGACTTCTTTGATTTCCTGGGCGCGAATTACGGGTCGATACTTGAGCGACTGCCCGATTACATGCTCTATATCGCAAAAAAGAACTGCGAAATCAAGGGAAGCGTAGTGGAGCGAGACCCCCACGAGAAGGGTGAGAGAAGGATTCTCAATTACGGCCATACTCCCGGGCACGCGCTAGAGAAGCTTTCTGGCTACTATCTAACGCACGGGGAGGGTGTGGCTATTGGAATGATGGTAGTGGCAAGAATCGCCGAATCGCTCGACTATGTCGAATCGGCTTTCGTGGATGCGCAAGAAAGGATTTTGGAGAATGTGGGACTTCCGACACAATTTCCCAATAAAATCCCGGGAATCATACCATTTATCAATAGAAGAATTTCCGATAAAGAGATAATCGAAGTTACATCGATGGACAAGAAAACGAAGGGAGGCGAGGTGAGATACGTCCTCCCCGCGGCGATAGGAAAGATGCACGATTTCGGCGGGGAATATGCCGCTCCCGTCGGAAACGACGTCGTCACGGCCGCCCTCAGAGCGACAAGGTACAGGTAATGAAGGCGGCGTCAATTGGCTGGGGCGAAATCTGCTAGGGACAATCAACCCATCATTTTAAAAAATTTGGCTGCTTCTTTCATGCATGGATAGGCGAAGTTTCATAAAGACGGGAATTCTTGGAGCCGCAGGCGTGATTGCAGGTCCGTATATGTCCGATCAGGACGGCGGCACGGCCGGACAGCGCCAGGGATATGGGGTGTACAGGCTCGTCGACGAAAAAAGAAGGTGCGGCATCGTGGTGTTCACCGACTACTTTCACGAGCCGCGGCCGCGGCCCGAATCCTACAGGGGCGGAGGCTACTATTCCGACATAGCGGAAAGGTCTGGCAAATGGGTGCTCGATGAGCAGGCGATACACACGGCTAAGGGCAGGCTCGCGGAGCAGATGGGAGCGGTCGATGGGAAGGCGGACGCGAAATTCAAAGCCCGTGCGACGGTCGTCATGAACAATGAATCCAAGTGGAACGGCCTGATGAGGGCCATGGTGGAGGAGGACAGGCTAATGACGAGAAAGGACAGGGCCAGGGGCGAGCCCGCCTCCAGGTACCAGGAACGCGGGGAAGCCATAGTGATATTCTCAGGTTTCGAAGAGCAGTACAGGGACATATCAGACAAGATGTGCGGGGAACTCGCCGACTTCGACCTCAGTCCGTACTTTCGGAAAAAATGAGCGCGCTGCAGCTTTTAATTTTTCAGATTGAATTAATAGAGCATGCTTGAAACTGTCGAGAGGGCGTTTGCCCCGGAGCTTCTTTCGGTGTCGCACAAGGCCGGCAGGCTTTCCGACTTCGCGTGGGCCGTCTTTAGCATTGGGGAAGCCGTCCCGGTGAAGGTCATTTCAGAGCAGTTCCCGGATGCCGAGGACCTGGTCTCCGTGCTCGCGAAATCCGGCGTGCTGCGCTACGCGCTCGGGGGATTCATAAACAGAGACCAGAAGAAGCTGTCCCTTTCGGTCCAGCTGAGCGAACCGCTCCTTTCGCTTTCGCGCGGCGGCATGAAGAGGAAGGACTTCGAGGCCGTGCTATACAGGGAATTTGGCGAAAGGCTTTCGCCCCACTGCAGGACGGCGCTCACCGAGCCCCTCTCGGCCATGCTTACGAGCGTCATATTCTACGCAAGCCCCGAAAAGCCCGTGTTCTCAAGCATGGTCGTGAAAAGGGCGGCGAAGGTCTGCCTCATGACGCATTCGGATTGCCAGGAGATGCTCGACTGCTACCTGCACCGCTTCCTAGGGCTCGTGTCGATGGAGTCTGGGTCCCTGATAAACCTTTCGGTGAGGTCTCGGCAGAGGGCCATGGGCAACGCCCGCATATGGGAGATGTATGTGAAGGAGCATGAGGAGAAGTCGAAGGCACAGATACCCGTGCAGGCGAGGGTGTCGGCGCCCGTCCAGAGGCCGCTCCCAACGCCCATGAGCGAGCAGGAGAGGAAGCTTAGGGGCTACTTCCCGTGGATTAAGCTCTGACAGCTCTGGTTTTCTTATAGCTTTGCGGACGGGCCAAGGATGCGCATCAGTTCCGCGTGCATCTTCCCGTTGCTTGCCAGGATGTCCGGCGAATACATGCCGTACTCGGCGCCCGAGAAATCCGTGACGAGGCCGCCTGCCTCCCTCACTATGAGGATGCCTGCCGCGACGTCCCATGGCTTTATGCCGGCCGAAAGGAAGGCGTCCAGCCTCCCGCAGGCCACGTAGCAGAGCTCGAGTGCCCCTGCCCCCATCTGCCGGAACGTGTCGCTCATGTGCTTCATGGAATGGAACACACCCGATATGACATCGACTGACCGCTCGTCCCTGCCGTGGCAGAAGGCCACCTTCGAATGCCTCACGTCCGCCCCGCCGGAAACCCGTATCCTCTTGCCGTTCATGAAGGCGCCCTTCCCCCGGACGGCGCAGAAAAGCTCCTTTTGAATGGGGGAGAAGACCACGCCGAGCACGGGCTCGTTCCTCCTGAGCAGGCCAATGGAGACGTTGAAGAATGGGTTCTTCATGCTGTAGTTCGTAGTGCCGTCGAGTGGGTCTACCACCCAGCGGAACTCAGAGCCCTTCTCGTCCAGCCCCCCCTCCTCGCCGAGGAATGAATAGCTTGGAAAGGCGCGGGAAAGCATTTTCTTTATCAGCCTCTCGGACTCTCCGTCGGCCGCCGTGACGAGCGTGCCGTCCTTCTTCTGGCTGGCCTGCACCTTTCCGTAGTGCTTCATCAGCACGCGGCCCGCGGCAAGTGCAGCATGTCGTGCTATAGCTAGTTCTTCCTTCATGAAACTCCGCTCCCGGAATTACTTCTTCTTTTTCTTGACAGTCTTCTTCGCGGCGGTCTTCTTCTTGGCCGGCTCGCAGCAGCAACAACAACCTGGCATACAATCCCTCCTATCCTTCGAGAAGCCACCCTTCCTCGGACGCGTACCACGAATCAGGGTGGTTCATGTAGTCGAAAGCGTTACGTATGAACATGTAGTGGGACTGCTCCTGTTCCATGAGCCACTGGAGGAACTGCCGCAGCTTCTCATTCTTTGCGGCCTTTGCGGCCTTCTCGTAGTACTCGTAGCCGTTCTTCTCAAACTGCATGGAAACGTCACGCGCCTTGTTGTCATCGTCGTTTGCGCCGACCCTTCCCCCCATCTCGGATATGAGCCTCCCGAATAGTGTCTTTGCGTTCCCGACCGAGTCTTCCTTCGTCATGCCGGAAACGTCCACCCACGTGCCCATCTCCGTAGACTTCAGAAACGCCTTTATGTCCTCTATGTGCGTGAGCTCCTCGGATGCGAGGTTAGTAAAGACCTCCTTTGCCATCCTGCTCTTCACGGTCCTGCCGTACTGCAGGTACAGCTCCCTGCCATTGATTTCCGTCTCGAGGGCCGCCTTGAGGACGGCAGAGGCATCGCTGAAGTCGAACCCGGATGCCTTCGCGGCGCCCTTCGCCAAAGGCTTTTTCTTCCCGATTTTTTTTGCTTTCACCACTTTCATACAAAACGCCTCCGCAAAAAATCAACGCCCGTCGCTCCTGCCAGTGGTGCCTGCGCCCTTCGCCTTTTTCGGCCCCGCGGCGCACACCCCGAACTCGCAGAACTCCTCCTTACTTGGTTTCGTGGCGCACGTCCCGAGCGCGCAGAAGTTCCCATCCTCGCGGACGGCCTGCGCTTTCGTGGACTTCTCGAGCTCGCGCATGGCTTCCGAGAGCCTGCGGACGTGGCCTTCCTCCTCTGGAAGCGCCCTGGTCCTGTACATCCTGTCGTCTGTTCCGACGGGCGCCCCGAGAGGGTCTGCCTTCAGCTTCGACCTGTAGTCGGGCGCCTCGTCCCTGTTTGATTCTATCGCATCAAGGGATATGTGCTTGGCCATGGGCATCACCTATACCTTTTTGGATTTCCTTCTTAAAAATGGCTGGGAAGACATGTCCGCACCAGAGCGCCAATTCTATAAGGTTTTAGTCAATGCATTGACCAAAAACGGCTTATTTTGGTAAATGGACTTACCAAAATGCATGTTTCTAGCTCGGCATCTTAGCCGCAAGAGGAAATGTCGCATGGCCTTACAAAGCCTTATAAATCTCCGTCCCAGAACTTTCATTGAGTGGCATGACAGGCGATTATATTTGTCTCTGTTGCTGAAGGTTTGAACGCCCTTAGCCATGCCAGTTCCGTCCTGTTTTTCTTGATTCCACGGAGGTTCGGTCCGCATGTTTGAGGACGCAAGGGCCATATGCAGGAACGACCCCGCGGCGAAGAAGTCAGAGGTCATACTGTACCCGTCGCTTCAGTCGGTTGCCGTGCACAGGCACGTCACCCACAGGCTGCACCGGTGGGGCGTGCCGTTCCTTCCGAGGCTCATCTCGCAGCTCATGAGGTTTCTCACTGGGATAGAGATACATCCGGGCGCAAAGATTGGGAAGGGCCTCTTCATAGACCACGGCATGGGGACCGTGATAGGGGAGACCGCGGAAATCGGGGAGGGCTGCGTCATGTACCACAACGTGACGCTGGGCGGCACGGGAAAGCACCACGGCAAGAGGCATCCGACCATAGGTAGCGGCGTCCTCATAGGGACCGGGACGACCATCCTGGGCCCTGTGACCGTAGGCGACGGCGCAAGAATCGGCGCGGGCACTTTCATAATAAACTGCGACGTTCCGGCGCACGCAACGGTCGTCGGGACCCCGGGAAGGATGGTAAGGTTAAATGGCAAGAAAGTGAATATAAAGCTACAGAGGTGCGCGCGTGCTGAAACTCTCTAACACCCTTGGCGGGAAGAAGCAGGAATTCAAACTCCTCAAGGGAAAGGAAGTCCGGATGTACTCCTGCGGGCCCACCGTCTACGACTACGCCCACATAGGCAACTTCCGCGCGTACGTGTTCTCAGACATCCTGCGCAGGTACCTGGAATACAGCGGCTACACAGTGAAGCTTGTCATGAATCTGACCGACGTCGACGACAAGACCATAAAGCGCTCCCATGAGGAGGGCGTGAGCCTTTCGGCGTACACGGAGAAGTACAAGAAGGCGTTCTTCGAGGACGTCGCAAGGCTTTCCATAAAGAAGGCCTCTTTCTACCCAGCGGCGACAGAGCACATCCCGGAGATGGTAGCCCTCGTGAAGGCGCTCCTGAAGAAGGGCTTCGCCTACAAAAGCGACGACGGCTCCATATACTTCGACATAAAGAAGTTTGCGGCCTATGGGAGGCTTGCGAAACTGGATAAGAAGGGCCTGAAGGCAGGCGCGCGCGTCTCGCAGGACGAGTACGAGAAGGGACAGGCGCAGGACTTCGCCCTCTGGAAGGCATGGACGCCGGATGACGGGGACGTCTTCTGGGAAACCGAGATTGGGAAGGGCAGGCCTGGCTGGCACATAGAGTGTTCCGCGATGTCGGCAAAGTACCTTGGCGAGACCTTCGACATACACACCGGCGGCGTCGACCTCATCTTCCCCCACCACGAAAACGAGATAGCCCAGCACGAGGCAGCGACGGGAAAGCCTTTCGCGCGCTTCTGGCTTCACAATGAGCACCTGCTCGTCGAAAACAAGAAGATGAGCAAGTCCATCGGAAACTTCTACACGCTCCGGGACCTGCTCGGCAAGGGCTACGGTCCCGGCGCCATAAGGTACCTGCTCCTTTCGAGCCACTACAGGCAGAAGCTCAACTTCACTCTGCAGGGCCTGGACGCCGCGCAGGCATCCGTCAACAGGCTGCTGGACTTCATGGACATGCTATCTTCCGCAAAGAAAAAGGACACTGGGAAAGCGGCAAAGATGGCCGCCGCCGCAATGAAGGATTTCGAGGCCGCAATGGACGACGACCTCGGGACGCCTGGCGCCCTTGCCGCCGTCTTCGGCCTCGTGAGGAAAGCCAACGTGCTGTCCGAAAAAGGAGAGCTCGGAACGAAAGGTGCAGAGGCCGTCAGGAAGGCCATGATGAAGATGGACTCGGTCCTCGGCCTGCTCGAGGGCGCAGGCGGTGGGAAGAAGACAGACCTGGGTAAGGAAGTGGAGAAGCTAATCCGCGAGCGTGAGGACGCAAGGAAGGAAAAGGACTTCGCAAAGTCCGACAAGATCAGGGACAGGCTCAGGGAGATGGGCGTCGTCCTCGAGGACTCCCCGACAGGCGTCAAGTGGAAGCTGAGGTAGGTTTCGTTTACCCTTTATAGAATCGACTTCAGGTAGTTGATTTTCACCGGCTTCTCCGCGCCTTCTACGTAACATGCGCTTATGCCGAGCGGCAGGCCATCTGGTAAACTGCCTTTTGCCGCGTTATACTGAACCTCCGCTATCACGGGCGATACGACCATTTTTCTTTCAGCCGGACACCAGCAGTGACTCACTCCAATCAAATCCTTCTCGACTATTTCGTCTATATATTTCGACCATAAACCGGGATTTTTGAGTAGAAACTTTTCCTTTGCGCCAATGTCATTCCCGGCCTTGACGGAGGCACTCTCGATGCTCTCCAGCATCTGCCCGCCGGGTATGTTCATAACATACTCATAGTGCCGTTCAACGATTTCATCTATTGAGCCTTTTGGGATTTCCTCATTTAAGATGACTTTCATGTCCTTGTCAGACATCATCGTTTCCCTCCAGCTCTTATTGCCCACGTGTGTATGGATGGAATTCGCGGTCCACTTGCCGTCCTCTTGATTGTAGGATGTAAAAGATAGAGGCGGCGAGATAATCTTCCACATTCCGTACTGAATCATAGGGAACTTATGGACGACATTTTCCGGATTTTCATAATGTTTCTCGAGGAAGTTCATGAAGTCCGTAACTTTCTGACCTAGGTGTCTTTCGAACTTTTCACCGCGGCAATCACCGCCGCTTTCGAAGTAGGACACGAGCGGTCCGGCAAACTCGCTTTCGTATTCGCTTTCGACGTTTCTGAACTCCTTCAGAACCTCTCCGATGGTATAAAAATTGCTGTAGGGTATTGCTATCGACTTCTCTTCGTTGATGTTCCTTATCCTGGCAGATATTTCCGCTATTGCCGGTTTTCTTCCTTCCACGAAGTTAGTGGCATAGGCATAATTCGCAAAAAGCCAGTTGCCTGCGACGTCGTTGTCAAGTATTAAAGGATTGCCCTTTTCTAGGCGCAGTTCAACCCCCTTCCCAAGCCCGAACTCGGCCTCCTGCATGAGGCGCCTTTCTACCGAATCCCATTCACTGTAAAACTCTTTTGCAGCAATTTCTCCGGGCATTTTAATTACTTAGTAGTGACATTTATAAAGGTATCGAGAAGCCGCATGCGGACGCCAAGTTGAAACTCCGGTAGAAGCGATTTAAGCCTCCGGCGCTCATTCTTTAACATGAAGGATACGAAGGAGCAGGACCTCGGCAAACTCCGAAAGGAGCTCATGGAAGTCTATTCTGCGTACCTGAAGGACCCCTCCGACGGCGCCATGAAGAACAGGGCGAGGAAGCTGCACGAAGAGCATGGCAACACCGGACCCTGGATGGACAAGCACCTGAGGCATGCCATAAACATGCTCGTCGACATAGGGTGGGACCTGCCTGCGCCGCCGAAACCGACAAGGAAAGAAGTCGAAGGCCTCATATTCCTGCTCGCATCGGGCAAGGCCTAGAAAGCTCTAGAAAGGCTTAAATATCCATCCCTGCCAACTTATTTATTCTTTTATAGCCAACTATGAATCGGCTGAAAAGGTGGTGGAAAGATGATAAAGAAGTTCGGCGACGTGACGATGATACATCTCTCGGACGCAGACTCCAACATCTACATCGTGGGCAAGACCGTGATAGACGCGGGTACCGGCCTGAACTTCACGCGGCTCATGGACTTCCTCAAGATTATGGGCAGGAAGTTCGACGACTTCGAGTGGGTCGTGAACACCCACGGCCACTTCGACCACGTGGGCGGGGACGGATACTTCTTCGAGGCCAAGATAGCAATACACGAGGCCGATGCGCACATAGTCGAGAAGGGTGACCAGGAGCTTTCCTTTGCCGACTTCTTCGACGGGGACATAAAGCCGCACAAGGTCGAAAGGAGGCTAAAGGACGGCGACGAGATAGCGGGCATGAAGGTCGTGCACACGCCCGGCCACAGCCCGGGCTCCATATGCCTCTACGACGAGAAGAACAAGGTTCTTTTTTCAGGCGACACGGTCTTTTCAGATGGCGTGGGGAGGACCGACCTTCCGGGAGGCGACGAGGCGCTGCTCAGGAAGTCCGTAGAGAAGATAAAGGCCCTGAAGGTGGAAAAGCTCTTCCCGGGGCACGGCATGCCCGTCATCAGCGGCGTCAAGCTGGCGCTCGACAAGATTTCGGATGACTTCTATTAGGGAAGGGCCGCACAAGCGTATGATTTATATTGCTGAAGGCCCAATTATAACGAAAACTATTAATAAACGTCGACAATATTAGATGTGTTGGATATGCTTGCGGAAAGAACGGACTACCTGTCGGCCGGCGTGCACATAGGCATGAAGTCCTGCACGAAGTACATCAGGCGGTTCGTGTATAAGATCAGGGACGACGGCCTGGCCGTGTTCAACCTGCGGAAGGTGGACGCGAGGATAGCGGTAGCGGCACACTTCATATCGGGCTTTAAGAACGTGCTCGTGGTGTCCAGGAAGAACAGCGCGGCACAGGCGATAGAGAAGTTTGCCGAGATAACGGGAGCCAAGGTCATCGCGGGCAGGTTCTCTCCCGGGACGCTGACAAACCCGTCTTACCGTGACTTCTTCGAGCCCGACGTCCTCATAACCGTAGACCCGCTGGTCGACGAGAACGCCGTTAAGGAAGCCAAGAAGAAGAGGATACCGGTCGTTGCGATATGCGACACGTTCAACGAGGCAAGCGACATAGACTTCATGATTCCTGCGAACAACAACGGCAAGAAGTCGCTGGCCATGATATTCATGCTGCTTTCCAGGGAGATACTCAAGAAGCGCGGCGACATAAAGGAAGACTCCGAGTTCAAGTACAAGCTCGAGGACTTCGGGGCAGACTACCAGCCGCCACGCACCGAAGAAAGGCAGGCGGAGGCAGTCGAGAAGAAGCCTGAGAAGGCAACGGCTGCCGAAAAGCCCGCGGCGGAAAAGAAGGTGAAGGCAAAGGCGCCGCAGGAAGCAAAGGAAGGAAAGCAGGAGGCAAAGAAAGTGAGCGCTCCGGAGAAGCCCGCAAAGGCCGAGAAACCGCAGGCGGCAAAGAAGGAAGTAAAGCCCGCGGCGGAAAAGAAGGCTAAGGCTCCGGCCGCAAAGAAGGCCAAGAAGAAGGCAAAGGCGCCGCAGGAA
>JAZDJY010000050.1:0-2578 GCA_043803615.1 Candidatus Aenigmatarchaeota archaeon
ATCTGTTTAAAAAGTACCCCTCAAAACCGACTTATTAAACAAGGCCGTGAGCCATACTTGTACGGGCGTAAATGGGACGGCTATGGCTGGTTTCCATGTATGCGGATGATTCACCTGCCTGAACCCCGGGGCTACATGAAATTGCCAAGGCTTCGATCCTTGTCCCCTTCGCTTTCCCCTGCCCGCCCCTCGGCCTTCATCCCCCGGAGGATGTCCTTCATGCGCTTCTCCCTGTTCTGCGAAGTCCAGTAGTAGCCCTCGTCCCTCGTGCCCTGGGTGATGAGCATGACTACCTTTCCTATGTCCGCACGGCCGACGCGCCCCCTGCGCTGTATCGAACGCAGCGGACTGGGCACGGGCTCGTAGAATATGGCAAGGTTAGCGCTTGGGATGTCCAGGCCCTCCTCGCCCACCGCGGTTGCGACGAGGACGTTATACTCGCCGTCCCGGAAGCCTCTCAGGGTCTTAAGCTGGTCCTTCTGCGTGACGCCTTCCTTCTGGCCTACAAACCTCACCGGCCTTGCGCCCCCAACCCTCGAGAGGGCGTCGACTATCTCCCTGACGCTTGCCCTGTAGTTTGCAAAGATTATTATCCGACTTGCCGGCTTTTCCGAAAGCTCGGAGCCGACGATTGAGCAGAGCTTTGAGACCTTCGGATGCCTCGACCCCCTCTGCGCAAGCTCCGCGGTGAGCTTCATCGCGGCCTTCACTTTTGCGTCGTTACAAAGCACCTTGTCCGCTTTCGTGGCCTCCTTGCCCATCTTCTTCCAGTATTCGGTGAGCTGCCCTATGCCCTGGGTTTCGAGGAGCGTGAGCGCGTACTCGAGCTTTATGCACTGCGTGATTATGGAGACCGCGGCAAACGACGCCCCGCCCCCGGACCTTGCCTTTCCAATGAAGTCCGCCTGGAGGGCTAAGAGGTCGCGCTTGCCCACGAGATGCGCAGGCTTCCTGAAGCCGAACTTGCGCAGGTGGGCAATCTTGCGCTCGAATGTGTCCATGAGCAGCTTTCGCACGTCCATGAACGACTGCGGCAGGAAGACCTCGACGCGCTCTATGTCCTTCCTCTGAACGTAGGGCGAGACGTCGGAATCCCGTTCGCCCCGGACGTCCACCGCACTCACGCCCAGGTTTTTGCATATCTCGTTAATCTTTTCTATGCTTGCGCCCGGTGACGCGCTGAGCGCAAGGATTCTCCCGCCCGGCGCCTGCTCACTGTACTTCTTCGCGATGTATGGGTAGGCGTACCCTCCTATCGCGTGGTGGGCCTCGTCGAACACGAGAAGGGAGAAGGACGAAAGCCCCATCTTCCCGCTCTCTATGTCGTTTCGCACGGTCTGGGGGGTTGCGAATATGAACCTTTTCCTTTCGTATATCCCCGTCCTCTCCGAAGGGCTCATCTCACCTGTCACGACCTGGAACTCAGACTCCTCCACGTTCATGAACTTCTGAAAGCTCTGGAAGTGCTGGCCGGTGAGGGGCTTTGTGGGGGCAAGGACGAGTATCTTTCCCTCCGGGAACCTGTCCAGGACGTGGGCCGCGAGCATGACCGCAATCGGAGTCTTGCCCAGTCCCGTCGGAAGGACCACGAGGAGGTTCTCGGCTGCGGCCCTTCCCAGTATCTGCTGCTGGTACATCCGAGCCTGCAGCGTCCCGGGCCTTATGAGGCGGTGGCTGACGAATTCTGCCATATTTTTTAAATAGCACGGAGGTTAAAATAATGCTCATGAAGCACATTCTGGGGATAGTCGAGAAGGTCGTCATAAAGGGCACGAAGGAAAAACACGTCCTTGCGCTCGTGGACACGGGCGCAAAGCTCACCTCGGTGGACGCAAAGCTTGCAGACGAAGCGGGGATAGGCCCGGTCGTGCGGTCGACGAGGATAAAGAGCGCGTCTAAGGACGACGTGACGAAGCGCCCGGTCCACGAGGTGGCAATAGAAATAGGCGGCAGGAAATTCATCGCCGAGGTCAACGTGGCCGACAGGTCCAGAATGGCATTCCCGGTGCTCATAGGCAGGAACATACTCTGCGGAAATTTCCTCGTGGACGCGGAGAAGAACATCGAAGTGTTCAGGCGCGTGGCCGCGCAGAAGAAGATGCTTTCCGAGTTCCGGTAGCGAAGCTTTTTGAGCATGGTAAACACTCAAAAACCTTCAGGAAAAGTACGCAAGTCTGCACGATTGAGTTTTCCGCGAGCGGTTTCCGCCGAAGCGGAGACTAGGGAACGCATTCCCGCGCTTTTGAGCGCTTCAGCAGCAAGCGGAAGTAAGGGAGCGCACTCCCGCCGCTTGCCTGCTCAAAAGGGCTCATTTAAAGCACCCGTCCAATTAACTTCGCTGGTGTACTGTCATGAGAATAGCCGTGCTCGGGCCGTCGCCCAAGGTCGCGTCGCACTCGACGAAAAGGATTCTAGAAGAGGCAAAGAGCCAGTTCAAGAAGGTTGACTTCGTGCCGGTTGCAGACGTCGTCCTCAACGTCGGGAAGGGCGCGGGCGCGATGTTTGGGAAGATGGACCTTTCAGACTACGACTACATAATCCCGAGGATTGACTCAAAAAGGGCAGAGGTCGCCTACCC
>JAZDJY010000051.1:0-4173 GCA_043803615.1 Candidatus Aenigmatarchaeota archaeon
CATATTCATACTAATAACTTCTCATAATGTTTTAAAAATCCTGCGTTTATACGCAACGTTTAAACGTGGTGTATGCGACTATGTCCGGATTTTGAATGTTAAGTCCGGATTTTTGTAAAAGGTTCAAAAGCCTTATAAATACTTTAGGCTTCCATATAGTAGTATAAAAGGTGGTGGTTCTTTGGTCGGTAAAGATGGCAACGAATTCGATGTGAAGATTGAGAATGTCGTGGTTTTCACGACGCTTGGGAAAGACATCCCCATGGACGTTATATCCAAGGGCCTCTTCGAGGCGGAATACAAGCCCGAGTCCTTCCCGGGGGTCGTGTACAGGGTCAAGGATCCAAAGACCGCAGCGCTCATATTTTCGTCCGGAAAGATAGTGTGCACCGGCGCGAGGAGCCCGGAGTTTGCAAAGATTGCCGTCCAGAAGGTCGTGGCGGACATGAGGGCGCTCAACATAGACCTGCCCACAGAGTTCCACACGGGCGTCGAGAACATCGTCGCTTCGACGCAGATAGAGGCAAAGGAGAAACTCAACCTCGAGCATATAGCTTATAATCTGGAGAACGCCGAGTACGA
This sequence comes from Candidatus Aenigmatarchaeota archaeon, assembly GCA_043803615.1. Classification (GTDB taxonomy): domain Archaea; phylum Aenigmatarchaeota; class Aenigmatarchaeia; order QMZP01; family JAFGSV01; genus JAFGFG01. The sequence continues at coordinate 583 of JAZDJY010000051.1, forward strand.
ACCCGAGCAGTTTCCCGGTCTCGTCTACAGGATATCAGATCCGCGAGTCGCGTTCCTGCTCTTCGGCACGGGCAAGATAATCTGCACCGGGGCGAGGAAGACCGAGGAGATACACGCCGCGCTCGCAAAGTTCAAGACCAATCTCGAGAGCCTGGGCATAAAGGTAAAGGCAGTGAAGCTGACGCCGAGGAAGAAGTAGCTTCGCCGGACGCAAGAAAGTTTTCTTTCGGGCTTTTTGGTTTAATAATAACCTGACCAATATCTCAAATCTGGTAGTTTTTATGGCATACGACGTAGTTATTGTCGGCGCTGGGCCCGCTGGGCTTTCCGCGGCGCTCGAATCAAGGTACCTCAAGCTTGAGGTCCTCGTCATCGAGGCGGAGAAGGCGGGAGGCGCGCCTGCGCAGAGCTATCCGTGGAAGGGCGTGGATTCTTACCTTGGGCTCAAAGACATGACAGGAAGGCAGATAGGGAACAGGATAGTAGAGCACGTGAGGGAGAAGGGCGCGCAGATACTTGAGATGGAGGAGGTCCTCGAAATAAAGAGGAGGGGAAGGGTCTTTTACGTCAGGAGCGCATCTGCCTCTTACGATGCCAAGTCCGTCATAATCGCAACAGGCATAAGGGGCGTGCCCGGAAAGCTTTCCGTCCCCGGCGAGGAGCTCGACGGTGTCGAACACTTCGTCTCCTCGACCAAGAGGTTCCAGGGAAAGAACGTCCTGGTCGTGGGCGGCGGCAACTCTGCCGCGGACTGCGCGGTGGGCCTGCGCGAGGCCGGCGCCACGGTGTTCCTTGCGCACAGAAGGGACGAGATGCGGGCGACCGGGGAGAACAAGGAGAAGGTCATGAAGTCCGGCGTCAACCTCATGTGGAATTCAGAGGTCGAGTCCATTTCCGGCAGTGGCAGCGTCGAGAAGGCCGTCCTCGTAAACAACATTAGTGGGGCAAAGACGGAACTTTCCGTGGATGGCGTCATAGTGTGCATAGGCTCCGTCCCGTCGAAGAATTACCTCGAGGCGCTCGGGGTGAATATGGAAGGGTCCGTCGTGAGCGTCGATTCCGATGGCATGACGAGCATCCCCGGGGTCTTTGCCGCAGGCGACATAGTGACCACGATAAAGAGGATACCGCAGGCGCTTGCTACCGGCGAGAGGGCAGCCTACGGCGTCTTCAAGTACATAAAGAGCCCGTACTGGGAATGAACTGTCTACCTCTTTCTGCGGGGTTTCCTTTTTGCGGCGCGCTTCCTTGCGGGCGCGGGCTTTTTCCTAATCTTCGCTGCCTTGCGCGACCGTCCCTTTTCACGAAGGCCTGCCTCGCTGACGCCTGAGACGCCGTATGATGCGCTACCTGCCCTGTTCACTTCCATGGGTTTTCTTATGGCGTAGTATATGCCAACGCCAATCATCGCGAAGAAGTACACGAGCAGCCAGAGCACCACCACCGCAGCAAGGATCAGCAGGGCTCCTGCGATGAACGGGAACACGGCGGCAAAGAACGCCATCAGCAGCGGGAAGAAGAGCGCGAGTATGACGATTGCGACGACAAGCGAAATGACGCCGACTATGAAGGCGCCCGTAATCCTGAAGAACTGCGTGTAGGCCATCATTATCTCCTCGAAAGCACGGACCCCAGCACCGCGCCTGCAGCGGCGCCGCCGCCCCTATTTGGCAGGTACTCGGCAATCTTGCCCGCAAGCTCGTTTATGGGCATGCTCTGCACCCATACCCTTCCCGGGCCGGTGCACGTGGCGAGGAACAGGCCCTCGCCTCCCCATATGATGTTTCGCACGCCCTTTATCCTCTCGACGCTGTAGTCGACAGACGTGTCGAACATGGCAAGGTTTCCCGTGTCTATCCTTATCTTCTGCCCGGGCCGCAGCGGCACCTGGCTTACCTCGCCTCCGACGTTGAAGAAGCAGAGGCCCGGTCCCCTGACTTTTACGAGCAGCAGCCCTTCGCCTCCGAGAAACCCGGCGCCTATCCTCTTCGTGAAGGCCGCATCAAGAGTCACGGACTCCTCGGATGCGAGGAATGCGTCCTTCTGCGCTATTATCTCCTCGCCGTCTTTGAGATGCATCGGGACTATCTTTCCGGGAAACTCGGTGCCGAAGCCCACGACCCCGTCACCGGCAGCGCATGTGAAGTTGACAAGGAAGAACGATTCGCCGGCAAACTTCCTCTTGATGCCTGCCCAGATACCGCCCTTGGCCTGCGTCTCCATCTGCACGTTGTCGCTCATGTAGACGAGCCTTCCCGATTCCGCGTACACGGTCTCGCCGCGCGTAAGCTCGACGTTGAGCATCTGCATAGTGGTTCCCTGCAGGTCGTATTTCATATTGCCGCCAAAACTGTCATAAGATGTTTTTTTATGCGCGTCTTAAATAATAGTATGAAGGTCGTGACGGCAGGGTTCCTTTCCGAAGTCTATCCGAAGAGGCGCATGTGGGACAGGAAGGGCGATCACGGGAAGGTGCTCATAATCGGCGGGAGCAGGAGGTACCGCGGAGCCCCGGCGCTGTGCGCGCTTTCTGCACTGAGAGCGGGGGCAGACATCGCCGTCATCGCGGCTCCTGAATCCGCGGCCGACGTGATAGCCGCGTTCTCGCCAAACATCATAACCGAGCCGCTCGTGGGCGACTACCTCAATCCCAGCGATGTCCCAAAGCTCCTCAACCTTGCCGAAGGGTTCGATTCCATAATCATAGGGAATGGCCTTGGCAGGATGGCTGAAACAGGGAGGGCTGTGAGAGAGTTCCTGCGAAAAGTGCAAAAGCCCTGCGTGATAGACGCCGACGCCATACACCTGATAAGCGACGAGAAGAGGCTCCTGCGGAAGGGCTGGATAGTCACGCCGCATGCGGGGGAGTTCTTCAGCCTTTCAGGCCACGAGGTGGGAAACAGCGTGGAGACGAGGATAAAGGCGGCCATGAAGTTTTCCTCGGACTTTGGCTGCGTTGTGCTTCTCAAGGGCCACAAGGACGTGATAGCCAGCGGAAAGGAAGTCTTCGTGAACTCGACCGGCAATCCGTTCATGACCGTCGGGGGCACGGGAGACGTCCTTGCGGGCATCTGCGGTGCGTTCCTGGGAATGAAGATGAAGCCCGTTGAAGCAGCGGCAGCGGCAGCCTACGTCTGCGGCGCGGCAGGCGACCGCGCGGCGGGAAGCATCGGCCACGGCCTGCTGGCAACCGACGTCATAGAAAGGATACCCGCGGTCCTCAGAAGGTTCGTTTAGTAACGAGCGTTACCGTATGGTAACCAAAAGATTTATATGGGAACGAAAGTTACCTTATGGTAACCAAAAGATTTATAAGGTAACGAATGTTACTTTGTAACATGAAGGCCACTGCCAAGATTCTAAGGAAAGTGGAAAACTATCAACTGAATGAGACTTACAACAATCTCCTTGCTTGGTTCTTCTCATATCCTGAAAGGGAAATCGGGCTGACCGACCTAGCGGACGCAACGGGAGTCTCGAAGGCGACCGCAAACAGGGTAGTGAGTTCGCTCGCACAAGAGGGTTTCCTAAGGATAGAGTCTATAGGAAGGCGGTGGAGGATATCTTGCAATCAGGAACACCCATACAATT
>JAZDJY010000052.1:0-4040 GCA_043803615.1 Candidatus Aenigmatarchaeota archaeon
AGATGGTGACCTTGCTGCCGTCCACCGAATCCACCCTTCCGAAGCCTATCCTTTCCAGCTGTATCATGGTGCCGATGGCAAGCTTTGCAAGGCCCGGCTCGCCGAGGCCCTCCTTCTTTCCCTCGGGCGTGAGAAGCGAAAGCTCGACGCCGGGCCTCGAAGTCCACTGTATCTTCTGCATGCCGTGGGCTATCTCGTTTCCCGCGTACTCGCTTTTCTTTCCAAGCTTCATGTTCCCAAGCCCCATGAGCCTGACTGTCTTCCCTTCGAGGTGGCGGAAGTCATCTCCTGGCACGTACACCCTGTGCAGGTCCACCGGGATGCTCCGTGAGCCCCTCTCCGGGAAGTCCGGGTGCACGTGCACCTCGGCCTCGCGAATCCCGGGCGCGCCCGCAATCGAAATCTCCACCGGGTCGATGACCGCCATGAACCTGTCCGCGATGGGGTCTATTATCTTCCTGTTTATGCCCTCGATGTTCTCCCAGCCCACGCGGATGTCGTTCTTCGTGATGCCCACGTCCTCGGCGAACTTGCGCAGGGCCTCCGGCTGGAAGCCGCGGCGCAGGAGCGCCCGGACGGTAGGAAGCATCGGGTCGTCCCATCCTTTTGCCTTGCCTTCCGCAATCCACTGCTTCATGTCGCGCGTGTGAATCTTCGTCCCGGGAAGGTAGACCATGCCGAAGTTGACGACTGAAGGCATGTCCCAGCCGAAGGCGTCGTAGAAGAGCTTCTGCACCGACGTGTTGTGCTCGTGCTCCTTTCCCCTGAATATGTGCGTCACGCCCTGCCTGTGGTCCTCTATCGCGCAGGCGAAGTTGTACAGCGGCCACACCTTGTACCTGTCCCCGACCACGGGATGGTTGGCGTCGCACACCCTCACCATGGGCGGGTCCCTCATCGCGGGATTGGGATGCGACATCGAAGTCTTCATCCTGACGGTCGCCTCCCCTTCGGCGTAGCCGCCGGAAAGCATCTTCGAGAACTTCTTCACGGAGTCCTTCATGCCCCGGCAGGCGCAGTCCTCCTTCTTTTCCTTGAGCGCCTTGAAGTCCTCGGCCGGGCAGGTGCACACGTAGGCAAGCTTCCTCCTGATGAGTTCTTTTGCAAGCTCGTGGTAGACCTTCATGTCGCCTGATTCCATGACGAGGACGTCCCACTTTATCCCGGCAGACGTCAGGTCCTCCATTATCATGTCGTAGAACCTTTTCTCTATCTTCTTGGCGTCGGTGTCCTCTATCCGCAGTATGAACTTTCCCTCGTACTTCCTCGCGTAAAGGTATGGAAGCATCGCGGCCCTGAGCAGCTGGCCCAGGTTAAGCGGGCCGGTCGGCGAAGGCGCAAACCTGGTCACGAACTTGCCCGCGACCGCGCCCGGGACGTCGGGGAGCGCTTCCCTTTTCTTTTCCACCTTCGTCAGGAGCGCCGGCTTCTTCTTTCCAAGGGCGTCCTTCTGCCCTTCAGGCGTCATGGCGTTGACCTTGGCGACAGCCACTTCTATCTCTTTCCTCACTTCCTGGACTTTGCCCCGGAGCTCTGGCTCCGCGCCAAGTATCTTTCCAAGCACAGCGGAAGGGTCGGCCTTCCCTTCATGGAACACCGCATTCTGGAGCGCGTACTCAAGAACTGTCTCTTTGAGGCTTTTCATAAAGTCTAATTGGCCGACGCGGATTTAAAACTATTTTTTTCTGTCGTGCCGGGCTATCTTTACCTCAATCTCCGTTATGAGCTTCTCGTAGTCCTGAGCCATCTTCCGGTAGGACTCGTCGTCAATCTTCTTCCTAAAGTACTTGTTCTTGAGGGCCTTTACCACCTCTTCCATCTCTTCCTTCTTCTCACGCATGCCAGAGACCGTCTCCTCCCGCAGGGATGATATCTCGCGGAAGACTATCACGAAGACCACGCTCAGGCCCAGGTAGAGCAGTATGTAGGCGGTCGTTACGAGGGAGCCGACGAGCGGGGAGAACATGAACGCCACTATGAAGACGGAGCCGGATATCACGAAGAACACGGACCAGATGAGCATCGCCCTTTCCTGCGGGTTCATGATTAATCCTTGCGTTTCGGGGCTTAAAAACAATTTTAGCGGGCGCCCCGAATCATTATTCATGGGACTGTACATAAGGCCCGAGTACTTCCAGACCGTCCATTACTACTTCTTCGGCCTTGGCATATTCAGCCTCACGGCTTCCTTCATGTTCACGGCCTACAACGCCTACTCCTCCCTCTTCATGATATTCTACATAGTGAACTCGGGAATTGCGTGGTACATGAGCTGGTTCATGCACTCGAGGATGAAGACCGTGTTCGTGATAAGGATGGGCAGGTACGCGGCCTCCCATATGGTCCTGACCGTGCTCTCCGGAGGGGCGGCGGTGCTCCTGTACTGGGCATTCGCGCTTGAGTTCGAGGCCGTGATGACGGCCTTCGTGATGGTCAACTTCTTCGTGATATTCATGGGGCTCATGTGGTACGCCATAGGGGCGCTCAAGATAGCGGGCAGGTTCTTCGACTGGCAGGACAAGGGAAGACTACAGACCGGAAGGGAGATGGTGATGCGGTACCGGGGGAAGGGCGGCCTGAAGCTCGTGGACGACGAGGCCATCAGGGGCTACCAGTGGGGGAGCAACGGCGCGATAGACCAGCTCTTCATGCAGGCGAAGATGAAGTCCGAGAAGGGCGGGGACTTCTCGGATGTCGTGCGCGAGATAGAGGTGAAGCTCAGCGAGATGAAGATACATGAGCTCGAAGGGAAGGTGGAGAACCTGAAACTGCGCACAGGGGGGAAGGCGGACGCCGGGCTCCTCGAAAGCTACATGGGCGCGATAAAGAGCCACGAGAGGAGCACGCTCGATTACGAGAAGGAAGCCGTCAAAAGGAAGCGCTCAGAAAAGACGGGCTAGCAGCGGAATGCGTTAGCAGGGCTTTCCGAGGGCAGCCGATGGCAAGCGCTCAGAAAATTCCTAGCGGCGAGTTACAGGGATGGGACTTTTCCGAGGGCAGCCTGATGGCAAGCGCTCAGAAAAGGGCGCCTAGCGCGAGGACGACGCCCAGGCCTATGAAGCAACCCGCAGTCACGAAGGGCATGGCCGGATAGAACTTGTCCTTCTCCGCGCGCACGAAGAGGATGAGCAGGAAGAGCGCGGCGAAGGCCGAGACGACAGAGGCCTGCATGAGCGCAAGGGCCATGGGCACGCCCGATACTACGAACCACTCCATGCACACCCCGGCGAATATGAGCGGGAACGCTATGTCCCCGCCGCCGAGGATTGCCGTCCTGATACCGCCCTCTTTTGTTCCCTTGGGCATCCTCGCCTTTATCGCAGACAGGCCCTTGTCCTTCCCGGTGCTGTAGGGTATGACGAAGCCCGCAAACGCCCTGCTCTTGGTCTGGAACTTGGCAAGCTTTACCATGTGCCCGGACTTCCACACCGCGTACATGTCGTATATCGATATCGCTATGAGGAGCACGACTGCCCACTCGATGGAAAAGAGGGGCGCGAAGAGTATGGCGATGCCGGGGTAGATGAGTATCTCCGTCAGGTTGTGGATGAAGACGTTGGTCCTGAAGAGCTCAAGGACGGAGATGATGGCGGCTGCAACCATGGCGATGGCCGCCCCGGTGAAGACCCCAAGCGTTATGGTGGAGGCAAGCCACAGCGCGAGGAAGTACATCACCTTCCATAGCTTCACCTGCCCGAGGCGCACGAAGAGCATTATGAGCGCCGTGCCTATCAGTATCCCGGTGAGTATGTACAGGAGCGACCAGATGCCCTCGATTTCCGGCCGCTCGCCCACGGCCGTGTCCGAATAGCCGACGCTGACCGTGCCGTCCTCCCCGGTGGTGACGTCCATGGTCCGGCTGAGCGCGTAGAGCCCGAAAATCTGTATGAACAAGAAGACCGCGATGAGGATTGCGGTCACGTGCATCGTGTGCTTCATCAGTCTATTAAGGGGACCGTAAATAAATGCATTGGTGGGAATTATTCAGTGTGCCGGCATGGAAGACGAAAACTTCGACTTCACAGACGAGGATTCGCAGG